>NZ_JAYURN010000111.1:0-11211 GCF_043756175.1 Flavobacterium sp. | reverse complement strand
TGGAGCTCAATAATCATTTTAGACAAGCCATAAATCCCTTTCGATTTCATTGGCGAAAGCCCGCAAGGACGAATAATTTCTTTAATTTCCTCTACACTCATTTTTACCATATCATATGGATTATCTGCTTTAGCAAACAACAATGGCGTGATTAAATTCACCCGCACATCTGTACATTGCGCCGAAAGCAAAACGGCAATCAGCAAAGTATACGGATCTTTATGGTCTAACGGAATTGGAATCGATGGATAATATTCTTTTAACGTATTTATAACAAAAGTTACACGTTCTTTTTTAGTCATTTTTAAGTAAATTTGAATTGTAAATGTACGGTTTCAATATCAAAATTCAAAAATCAATGACAATTTCAAAAATCAATTTTTTTTGAACCTGAATATTCTATTATTCGAAAAAACGTAATTCGTAATTTGTAATTCGTAATTTTACAAAATGGTATTAGTTACAGGAGCAACAGGATTAGTGGGTTCGCATTTGGTTTTGCATTTATTAGAGCAAAGTCAAATGGTAAAAGCATTATTTAGAAATGAAAACGGAAAACAAAAAGTAAAATCTGTTTTCGAATATTATAATAAACAAGAATTATTTGGCAAAATACATTGGTGTCAAGCTGATATTTTAGATATTCCTTCGCTCGAAATTGCTTTTCAGGATATTAATTATGTTTATCATTGTGCTGCTTTAATTTCTTTTGATCCAAAAGATGAAGGAAATCTCAGAAAAACAAATATAGAAGGAACTCAAAACATTATTAGTTTTTGTATTGATTTTAAAATAAAAAAACTGTGTTACGTGAGTTCTATTGCCGCTTTGGGAGATTTAGCGCCAAATGAAAATATTGTTACAGAAGAATCTGAATGGAATCCAGAAATTCAACATAGTGATTATGCTATTTCTAAATATGGAGCCGAAATGGAAGTTTGGCGCGCACAACAAGAGGGACTTGATGTAATTATTGTAAATCCTGGTGTTATTCTTGGTCCACTTTTTTGGATAGAAGGTAGCGGAGAAATCTATGAAAAAGTAAAAAATGAATTACCTTTTTACACTAAAGGAAGTACAGGATTTATTTCGGTAAATGATGTTGTAAGTATTTTATCGTTGCTAATGCAAAGTAATATTACAGGCGAAAAATTTATCCTGATTTCTGAAAATAAAACCTATCAAGAACTGGTTTTTGCTATTGCCGAAACGCTAAAAATAAAAAAACCTAAACTCTATGTGGGGAAATTACTCACTAGTTTTGCTTGGCGAGCTGATTGGTTTTTGGCAACTTTTTTTCGTAAAAAAAGAATATTGACTAATGATCTAGCTAGTGCTTTACATAGTAAAGATGTTTATTCTAATGAAAAAACAATAAAACGATTGGGATATAAATTTCTAGAAGTTGATGTTTATCTAAACTCTTTAAAAACTAACCTCTAACAATAATTTTAGATTTTTTATTTATTTTTGCCAAAGAATCATGAGATTTTTTAATTTTAATTTTCAATTCTTTACTAAGAATTGTATCCATTTGATTTTTTTCCTTTTGTAATCGATTAGATACATTTTCGAACATTAGCTTATAAGTTTCAATATCCGAGGCGAAATATTTGTTGTTTTGTACAAACTGTAAACTATCTATTTTGTATTTCTGGTAAATATAAGTTTTCGAATTTATGCTGTTTTCAGTGAGTTTTCCAAGACTATAACTCTTCAGTGCTTGTAACAAAGCCAAATCATACAAGATATTTTCCATTACCTCTTTGTCTATTGGTTTAGTTGGCTTTGGAATTTCGTTTTTATTAGAACAAGCTCCAATAATTAAAAGGGATAGCAATAAAATAATTTTCTTCATAAGTTATCGGTTAAATTCTAGTCGCTTACCGCAGTGAATCTCTTTAATTTTAGAGTTATGATACACTAATTCTCCGTTTACAAAAGTATGAGTAATTCTCGATGTAAATGTAAAATCTTCAAAGGGAGACCAACCGCATTTGTATAAAATATTGTCTTTGTTTACTCGCCATGGCATTCCTGGGTTTACAATAACTAAATCGGCATAATGACCAACTTTTATAAAACCACGACGATCTATTTTGAAAATTTTTGCAGGATTGTGTGCCATTTTTTCTACGATTTTTTCTACAGAAATTTTGCCTTGATGAAAAGCCTGAAACATTGCCACAACAGCGTGTTGTACAAGTGGTCCGCCAGAAGGAGCTGTTGTGTATGGATTTTGTTTCTCTTCAAGTGTGTGAGGTGCATGGTCGGTGGCAATAACATCGATGCGATTATCGAGTAAGGCTTTCCATAACTCGTCTTTATCTGCTTGGGTTTTTACAGATGGATTCCATTTTATGAGTGTTCCTTTTTTTGCATAATCATCGTTGGTAAACCACAAATGATGTATACAAACTTCAGCAGTGATTTGCTTGTCTTCAACTGGAATTTTTGAAAAAAGTTCTGTTTCTATTGCCGTCGAAACATGAAAGATATGCAATCTTGCGCCTGTTTTTTGCGCCAATGCTACTGCTTTTGATGACGAAATATAACAAGCTTCGTCACTACGAATAAGATGATGAAATTCCATTGGGATATCGTCGCCGTATTCTGCTTTGTATTTTTCTAAATTATTTTTTATCGTTGTTTCGTCCTCGCAATGTACTGCAATAAGCATTTTTGTACTCGAAAATATTTTTTCTAAAACTGCTTCATTGTCAACCAACATATTTCCTGTCGATGAACCCAAGAAAATTTTGATTCCAGCTACATTTTTAGGATTGGTTTTTAGAACTTCTTCTAGGTTGTCATTTGTTGCACCCATCATAAACGAGTAATTGGCATACGATGATTGGGCTGCAATCTGATATTTTTGTTCTAATAATTCTTGTGTTACTGCATTGGGAACAGTATTGGGTTGTTCTATGTATGAAGTGATTCCTCCCGCAATTGCCGCACGAGATTCTGATGCGATATCACCCTTGTGAGTAAGTCCTGGTTCGCGAAAATGCACTTGGTCGTCAATCATTCCGGGAATTAAATAATTTCCTTCGGCATCAATAATTTTACAATCAGAAGATTTAGGACTGATGTTTTCTCCAATTTCTATAATAAATTCATTTTCAATAAGAACATCGCCTTCAAATATGTTTCCTTCGTTGACAATTTTTGCATTCTTTATTAAAACTTGTTTCATTTTTTTTGGTTTTTGGATTATCAATTATTTTATAATCGATTAAAAATTTTTCTTACTCGAAGCATAATTACGCCAAATACAGCTTCCTTGATAATGGCATTACTCATTTTAGATTCGCCTTTAGTTCTATCGGTAAAAATAATAGGCACTTCGGTAATTTTGAACTTATTTATAAAGGTACGATACTTCATTTCTATTTGAAACGCATAACCAGTAAATTTTATTTTATCTAAATCGATGGTTTCTAGAACTTCTCTTCGATAGCAAATAAAACCTGCCGTAGCGTCATGAATTTTCATTCCAGTTATAAATCTCACATATACAGAAGCAAAATAAGACATTAAAACTCTATTTAGTGGCCAATTTACAACATTTACTCCAGTAACATAACGAGAGCCTATTGCCATTCCTGCTTTGCCTGTATTACAAGCGTTGTATAGTTTTTCTAAATCGGCTGGATTGTGTGAGAAATCGGCATCCATTTCAAAAATATATTCGTAATCGTGTTGTAATGCCCATTTGAAACCATGCACGTAAGCTGTTCCTAATCCCGATTTTTCTTTTCTGGTTTCAAGAAATAATCCGTCGCTAAATTCATGTTGCAGTTCCGTTACTTTGTTAGAGGTTCCGTCGGGCGAATTGTCATCAATAATTAAAACATGAAATTTTTTGGATAACGAAAAGACTGCTCGAATGATTGTTTCGATGTTTTCTATTTCGTTATAGGTTGGGATTATTACAATTCCGTCTTTCATAATATAAAATTCTGATGCAAAAATAAGCTTTTTCGCAAATGAGTTTCTTAAATTATTTATAATTAAATAATAGTTTAAAAAATTTGTAATTTTGCACAATGAGTAAAACTGAACTTATTCCTCGAATTGTAGAAAACAAAGACTGGGTAACCATTTTGTTTATTATTGCTTTTTCATTGATTGTTGTGACTAAAACTGCTTTCGAAAATCGTTTTAGAGATTTTGTGAATTTATTAATTAATGATAAATACCTAAAAATATATAAAGACAGTAGTAATTTAATGAGTTGGTTTACAATACTTTTATTTGTTGTTCAGCTTATTTCGATATCATTTTTCTTGCAATTGGTTTTAAGTTATTTCGGATATGCGACTAAAACAAATTGGGTCACGTTTATACAAATATTTACTTTTTTAAGTTTTTTCATACTCTCTAAATTCTTGATTGAGAAGATTATTGCAACGTCATTTAATATAGAAAATTTTATAGAACAGTTCAATTTGTTTAAAGTAAGCTATAGAACTTATATGGGATTACTTTTATTACCAGTTAATATAATCATGTATTATACAAATATTATGAATACTTACGCTATAATTGGCGTTATGATTATGTTATTGATAATTAATGCAGTAACATATTTGGTTTCATTAAAGAATTATCAAAAATTATTATTAAGTAAGTTGTTTTATTTTATTTTATATATTTGCGCACTCGAATTCGCGCCCTATTATTTTATGTATTATATTATTACAAAAAGGTAGTGCATTAGAAAATGTTTAATATGAAAGTGAAAACAATTTTAGTTTCACAACCTGAACCAAAGGTTGAAAACTCTCCTTATTTTGAGTTACAAAATAAGCACAAGGTTAAAGTTGATTTCAGACCATTTATTCATGTGGAAGGCGTCTTAGCAAAAGATGTACGCACACAAAAAATAGATTTGAACAATTTTACTGCTATTATTTTAACCAGTAAAAACTCGGTAGACCACTTTTTTAGAGTGGCTGAAGAAATGCGTTATAAAGTTCCTGAAGATTTGAAATATTTTTGTCAATCGGAAGCAGTAGCATTTTATCTTCAAAAATACGTAGTGTACAGAAAACGTAAAATATATGTAGGTCAGAAGGATTTTGTAGACATGTCTACTTTATTCAAAAAATATAAAGACGAAAAATACTTATTACCTTCGTCAGACCAACTAAATGCAGATATTCCTCAAACATTAAACAATTTAAAAATAGACTGGCTTCCAGGAACTTTTTACAAAACTGTAATGAGTGATTTGTCAGACTTAAAAGATGTTTATTATGATGTGTTGGCCTTTTTTAGTCCAACAGGAATAAAATCATTATTTAAAAACTTTCCAGATTTTGAGCAAAACAATACTCGAATAGCTGTTTTTGGAAGCACAACCCAAAAAGAAGCTTTAGAACATGGTTTAAGAATAGATATTCTGGCACCAACACCAGAAACACCTTCTATGACAATGGCTTTAGAAAAATATGTTTCGGAAGCAAACAAAGGAAAATAAAAAAAAACATCTGCTTCGGCAGGTGTTTTTTTTTAGGTTTAATTTTTATATTTACAGTTCTAAAGAAATCACATGAATACATTAAGCCCAGTCGGATTTATTGCAACTACAATCGATAATAAAACCGCAACAATTACTTTTAGTCATCCTGCTAGCAATTCTTTCCCAAGTAACTTATTAAGGGATTTAACAAACGAATTAAACTTGTTAAGCGAAAACGAATTGGTTTCGTTAATTGTTCTAAAAAGTGAAGGCAATGGTGCTTTTTGTGCTGGTGCTTCTTTTGATGAATTACTTTCTATAGATAATTTTGAAGATGGAAAATTATTTTTTAGTGGTTTTGCTAATGTTATTAATGCGATGCGAATTTGCCAAAAAATAATTATTGGAAGAGTGCAAGGTAAAGCAGTTGGTGGTGGTGTAGGTCTAGCTTCGGCTTGTGATTATGTTTTTGCTACTGATAATGCATCGGTAAAACTATCTGAGCTTGCCATAGGAATTGGGCCATTTGTAATAGAACCAGCAGTTTCTAGAAAAATAGGAAAAACTGCAATGTCACAACTTACATTGGCTGCTCATGATTGGAAAAGTGCTCAATGGGCTTTCGAAAACGGATTGTATTCGGAAATTTTTTCTTCAATGGAAGATTTAGATACAAGTTTAGCATTATTTACTTCTAAATTATCTTCTTATAATCCAGAAGCTTTGGAAGGGATGAAACAAGTTTTCTGGGAAAACACTGCGAACTGGAATACTTTATTATATGATAGAGCGGCTATTTCTGGACAATTGGTTTTATCCGATTTTACTAAAAATGCTTTGAGTGCGTTTAAGAAATAAAATTTGAGAAAAGTTTTTTTGGATTTCCGCCTTCGCGGGAAAGACAAACATCACTCCTGTCTTTTCCGCGAAGGCGGAAATCTATTCTTTTTAATCTAAATCAGGTTTCTTTCTGTTACTCTTAACCTCAGAAATATTTTTCTTGTCTTTTATTCTTTTTCTAATTACGGATTTTGGAATTTTAGTAGCTTTTCTGATTTTAGGTACGATTAAAGCATTCTTAAGTAATTCTAAAAATCTTTTCGTAACAATAGCTTTATTTTTTAGTTGGCTTCGGTCTTCATCACAATTTAAAATCAGTATGTTTTCTGAAGTTAATCTTGAAGATAGTTTTGTTAAAACCAACTCTTTTTCTTCTTCCGAAAGTACTTGGGAATTTTGCAAATCGAAACTCAAAATTACTTTACTAGACACTTTATTTACGTTTTGTCCACCGGCGCCAGAACTTCGTACAGCTTTATAAACTAATTCCTTTATTATTTTTTCAGTTTCCATTATTGCGTTTGGTGAGTAGGTTTTAGTAAATCGTTTACTGTTTTTACGGGATTGAAAGTGATAAGCGGAACTTCTACAAAAACGGTAAGCCAATTTGCCATAGCACCGTTCCATAAACCGGGTAATTCGTAGGCTTTGTAGTTTGTCCCGTTTATATTTTTTTCGACGATAAAACCACTGTTGTTATCTACAAATTTGTGCAGGTTCATTTTTTCGCCGTTATAATTTTTAACACCACAAACAATATCAACTGGATTAAAATGAGTTGCCGATTGAAATATTTGCAATTGTTCTTCGTCTTGTAAATCTATTTGAGAAGTTTCTACAATTTGTAAAGAAATATTTCCATTTGTGTTGATCCAAAAAGGGCCTCCGCCAGGTTCATTCTCATTCTTTACCATGCCACAAACACGAATTGGCTTGTTCAGAATTTCTTTTATGTAGGTGATTTTATCATCAAAATCTGTAATTTCAAAATCATTTGAAATTACAATATTGAGCTTGTTTTTTATGAAATAAATAATTGATTTCAGGTCATTTTCGGAAACTAAATTGCCGTCAAAATCTTTTAAATAAGTGAATATCTGATTTTGCAACTGCATCAAAATTCCTGCTAATGCTTTTTTGTAAAGCGATATCGTTTCAATATGGTTTTGAATCACATTGTCTATATTTTTAATAAAAATAACATCAGCGTCAATATTATTCAAATTTTCGATCAAAGCGCCATGCCCACCGGGTCTAAATACTAATTTATTGTTTTCGTCCCGAAAAGGATTGTTCTGAAAATCGACAGCAAGCGTATCTGTTTTTTCTATTTGATAAGAAAAATTGATGTTAATTTTAGAGTTGTTATCCGATTCTATTTTACTTTTTACAGTCGATAAAATAAGTTCAAATTCCTTTTGATGTTCTTCCGAAATCGTAAAGTGTAAATTAGAAATTCCTTTTGATGAAGCATAACAAGTACTTTCATTCAGGTGCTCTTCAACAGGTGTGGCAACATGATTTTTGTATTGATGAAATGGTAAAATACCTTTTGGTTTGTTGCCAAAATTGAAATTTTCTGAGCCAATTAGAAATTTTATGAAGTAGTAATTTTTCTTGTCAATTTCCCAAGAATGAATGTCTGAAAAGGTTGCCTCAAGTTTTTCATTTACAGCTTCAAAAAAAGGAAATTTTTCCATTCCTGTTAAAAAAACAGTAAGACTTGTTGCTTGGGTCTTATTAATATATCCGTTTATAGTATCCGTTTCAACATCAAAAGTGTTCAGAAATTCATTCAAAAATTGAAACATTCTGCTTGCTGCTCCAGAGGCTGGAACAAATTTTTCTAATTTTAAAACTGATTTTTTTTCATCAAAAAAAGAAATCTTTTCTTTAAACTCTTCTTCGGATAAATTCCAAATTCCGTTTTGTAAAGTAGCTGCACTTTGCAACGTGATTTTCGGGATTTTATTTCTAAAAAGGGAAAGTTGATTTGAAATAGTGTCTAGTGAAATTCCTTTATCTTCAATTTGCTTAAAATCGGAATCGTTGAAACCATAAGTTTCTATTAAACTATTTCTTGTTGTAATATTTTCTTCCATTCTAAATAACCAAAAACGGCAATAATTGTAAATACTAGAAATTGTAAACTTGTAAATGTATATCCTTTTGAAAAATACAAAGGAATTGAGATTAAATCACCAATAATCCAGAAAATCCAATTCTCAACTTTTCTTTTGGCCATGAGCCACATGCCGACAAAAAATATTGCCGTTAATAAGGTATCTATATATGAATACCAACTCTTGAATTTACCAAAATAAAGATATACAATGATAACAAAAACAAGCGTTAATACAAAAATAATAAACGCTATTATTTTCTCTTTATTTGTTATTGCCGAAATTTGAAATTCTGTAACCTCTCCTTTTTTTCGAGTCCAATGATACCAACCATAAATACTCATAACAAAATAATAACCATTTATCATCGAATCGCCTAATAAATCCCATTTCCAAAGTAAATAGGCATATATAAATGTGCTAACTAGTCCTGTTGGAAAAACCAAAATATGGTCTTTTTTGGCACACCAAACGCTCCATAATCCAAAAAAAACTGCAACTAATTCTAGTATAATTTCGTAGGTTGGATAATCTTTATATTGAGAAAATAAATATTCTATCATTTGTAATGTTAAAGGTTTTGGTTAAAAAAATTCAAATTATTTTCGAAAGCAGTTCCTATAACTACTAAATCAGCACCAGCATTATGGGTTTTTTCAATATCACTGAAATCTGTAATTCCGCCCCCAACAATTAATGGAATGTTGATATTTTGAGAAACTAATGTGATAATTTCTTTAGAAACAGAAAGTTTTGCCCCGCTACCTGCTTCTAAATAGATAAGTTTTTTGCCTAACATTTCTCCAGCTTGTGCGGTTTGAAGAATATATTCTAGATTATTTCTTGACAAAGGTTTTGTTTTGCTCACGCGTTCTACGGCAGTTTCAGCGCCACTTTCTATAAGAATATATCCTGTCGGGATAATTTCAAGATTGGTTTTGTTTAAAATTGGAACTGCATTTACTTGATGTTCTATTAGATAATCTGAGTTTCTTCCCGAGATTAAGGATAGAAACAAAATCGCGTCAGCTTTGTCCGATATTTGCGACGGATTTCCAGGGAAAAGTACAATTGGTAAATTGCATTTTTTTTTGATTTCTGAAACTAATCCATCAAGAATATTGTTTTTAACATGACTTCCGCCTACAAAAATATGTGTTGCAGGGGATAAATTAATTTTTTCGATTAATTTTTGAATATTGTCTAAATCGATTTTGTCAGGGTCGAGCAAAATAGCAAGTAGTTTTTTTCCCGATCCTTCGGGATCTGCTTTAGCTTTTAAGATTTGATTGTAAATAGTACTCATTTTTATTTAATTCTAATTTTCGAATGCGTAAACTAAAGTATAATTTTGGTTATTATTCGAATCTATTTCTTCAAAAAATATATTGAATGATTCAATTAGATTGTTAAAAGATAATTTTGCCGTTGCTCGTTTATCGGATAATAAAAAAGGATTTTCAAAGATATGGTCTGGAAAACTAATACCTTTCTCGTTTTTAATTTTAAAGACAGATTCTTTTATTCCCCAAACAACAGTAGCTTTTCTAATTTGTTCTTCTTCTGATAAACCGTCCAGATGCGAGATATCCATGAAGCGAGATGCGATTTTTAAGACTTTTTCTTTAGCTAATTCGACATCAATTCCTACGGGTTTATCGCTTATTGCAATAGTCGAAAATTCGGAAGAATGAGATATTGAAATAAATTGATTGTCTTTTAGATGTGGTTTTCCGTCTTGATCATAATGGAGATCAAAATCAGAATAACCCGCTTCTTGTAATAGTTTACGAACACTTAAAAATCCTCGTTGGTGCATTTCAGATTTCATCGTGTTTAACCTGATGAGGTTTATGTCGTTAAGAACAACTTCATCGAATAAATCTTCGAAGGATTCTTCGATTTTCCAAATATAAATTTTGGTAGCCGAATCGTGGGTAATTATTTTATGTAAAGGCATGTTATGTAATTGATTTTTAGCCCCGATTGCAACGCAAATCCTTTTTGTTTTTTTCTTTAAAAAGAAAAGATTGCAATCTCGTCTTTTGGGACGAGACGGGAAATAGCTCCTGAAAAAAACAGTAATTAGTGGTCTATAAATTAGACCGTTAAACAATATATAAATATTCCTGAAATTAGTTTTTTTATAAACTTATTCCGTAAA
This sequence comes from Flavobacterium sp., assembly GCF_043756175.1. Lineage (GTDB taxonomy): Bacteria > Bacteroidota > Bacteroidia > Flavobacteriales > Flavobacteriaceae > Flavobacterium. Next base: position 614 of record NZ_JAYURN010000111.1, on the reverse strand, counting down.
TTTGCAAAAATTTTATAATACAAATATACTATAAATATGAGTACAGCGACTATGCCTTATGTGGCTTTCAAAGTAAAAGACATTTCTCTAGCGGCTTGGGGAAGAAAAGAAATTGAATTAGCGGAAGCTGAAATGCCAGGATTGATGGCGCTTCGTGCTGAATATAAAAACGAACAACCACTTGCTGGTGCTCGTATTGCGGGATGTTTACACATGACCATTCAGACTGCAGTATTGATTGAAACTCTAATTGCTCTTGGTGCAGAAGTTACTTGGTCTTCTTGTAACATTTTCTCAACTCAAGATCAAGCTGCTGCTGCAATTGCTGCTGCTGGAATTCAGGTTTATGCTTGGAAAGGTTTGAATGAAGTTGATTTTGACTGGTGTATCGAGCAAACTTTATTCTTTGGAGAAGATAGAAAACCATTAAACATGATTTTGGACGATGGTGGCGATTTGACTAACATGGTTATTGATAGATTCCCGGAATTAATTGCTGGAATTAAAGGTTTGTCTGAAGAAACTACAACTGGTGTTCACCGTTTGTACGAAAGAGTAAAAGCTGGAACTTTACCAATGCCGGCTATAAACGTGAATGATGCAGTAACCAAATC
>NZ_JAYURN010000110.1:0-36052 GCF_043756175.1 Flavobacterium sp. | reverse complement strand
AGATCCAAAAGCTGTTATGGCTGAGTTGCTTGGAAAAGTAACAGGAACATCTAAAGGAATGGGTGGTTCGATGCATATTTTCTCTAAAGAAAAAGGTTTTTTTGGGGGTCACGGAATCGTTGGAGCACAGATACCTGTTGGAGCAGGAATGGCTTTTGCAGATAAATATTTTGGTCGTGATGGTGTAACGTTAACCTATTTTGGTGATGGCGCAGCACGTCAAGGTTCTTTGCATGAAGCTTTCAATATGGCAATGTTATGGAAGTTGCCAGTTGTTTTTATCGTTGAAAATAATGGTTATGCCATGGGAACTTCTGTGGAAAGAACAGCAAATCATACTGATATTTGGAAACTTGGTTTAGGATATGAAATGCCTTGCGGACCAGTTGACGGAATGAATCCTGTGAAAGTAGCTGAAGCAATGCACGAAGCTATTGATAGAGCGCGTCGTGGTGATGGACCAACTTTCTTAGAAATGAAAACATACCGTTACAGAGGTCACTCAATGTCTGATGCTCAATTGTATCGTTCTAAAGAAGAAGTTGAAGAATACAAAAAGATAGATCCTATTACTCAAGTTCTTGACGTAATCATGGAGAAAAAATATGCTACAGAAGAAGAAATTGAAGCGATTGACGAAAGAGTAAAAGATTTAGTAGAAGAATGTGTAGCATTTGCTGAAGAATCTCCTTTCCCGGAAGTGCAACAATTGTACGATGTGGTTTACGACCAAGAAAATTATCCATTTATTCCTCATAGACTATAATTATGGCAACAGTAATCACAATGCCTCGCCTAAGCGATACGATGACGGAAGGGACAGTAGCTGCTTGGTTAAAAAAAGTAGGAGATAAAATTTCTGAAGGAGATATTCTTGCTGAAATTGAAACAGACAAAGCAACGATGGAATTTGAGTCATTCAATTCTGGAACGCTTCTGTACATTGGAATACCAGAAGGAGAATCAGCGCCAGTCGATTCACTTTTAGCCATTATTGGAAAAGAGGGAGAAGATATTTCTGCTTTATTAAATGGAAATCCAGTAGCTACAAAAACGGAAGCTGTACCTGAAGTTATTACTCCAATTGCGGTAGAGGAAAAATCTAAATCGGTTAGTTTTCCAAAAGGAGTTGTAGTTGTTACAATGCCAAGACTGTCAGACACGATGACTGATGGGACTGTTGCGACTTGGTTGAAAAATGTAGGTGATAAAGTTGCTGAAGGTGATATTCTTGCTGAAATCGAAACTGATAAAGCCACAATGGAATTTGAATCTTTCAATGCTGGAACTTTATTATTTGTTGGGATTCAAGAAGGAGAGTCTGCACCAGTTGATAGCGTTTTAGCTATTATCGGACCAGACGGAACTGATATTACAGGAATAGCAGAAAATTATAAAAAAGGTGGAAATGTTACTGCTCCAGTTGCTGAAAAAGCTGCCGAAGTTTCTAATCCAACATCAAATAGCCAAAATCAATCATCAAATTCAACAGATAGAATTTTTGCTTCACCATTGGCTAAAAAAATTGCTCAGGATAAAGGAATCAATTTATCACAAGTAAAAGGTTCTGGAGAAAATGGTAGAATTGTAAAAGGAGATGTAGAAGGATTTACTCCTCAAGCTACAGTTCAACAAACAGCTTCTTCTACTGCACCTGTAGCAAATAGTTCTGCTTCTGTGGCAAAACCTTTTGTTCCTGCTGGAGAAAAATTCTCGGAAGAAATCAAAAATTCGCAAATGCGTAAAACCATTGCAAAACGTTTGTCAGAATCTATATTTACAGCACCACATTTCTATTTGACTATAGAAATTGCGATGGACGAGGCGATGAAATCTCGTGCTACAATCAATACCATTCCAGATACTAAAGTATCATTTAACGATATGGTTGTCAAAGCTTGTGCGATGGCTCTAAAGAAACATCCGCAAGTAAATTCTCAATGGACAGCAGATGCAATGATTATCAATCACCACGTGAATATTGGTGTTGCTGTCGCAGTTGAAGATGGATTAGTAGTGCCAGTTTTGAACTTTACAGATCAAATGAGTTTGACTCAAATTGGTTCGGCAGTTAGAGATTTAGCTGGAAAAGCTAAGACTAAGAAACTAACGCCTGCCGAAATGGAAGGAAGCACATTTACAGTTTCTAATCTTGGAATGTTTGGTATTACCGAATTTACTTCAATAATAAACCAACCCAATTCTGCTATTTTATCAGTTGGAGCTATTGTTGAAAAACCAGTAGTTAGAAATGGTCAAATCGTAGTTGGAAATACGATGAAAGTAACTCTTGCTTGCGATCACAGAACGGTCGATGGAGCAACGGGAGCACAATTCTTACAAACATTGAAACAATTTGTTGAAAATCCAGTAACTATGTTAGCGTAATTGTCAATATATTTTTAATATTAATCTCATCTTGATTCAATCATGATGAGATTTTTTTTATTTTAGCTTAAATTCATTTATTATGAAAAACATCATTATTACAGGAACATCTAGAGGAATTGGATACGAATTAGCCTTGCAATTTGCAAATGCAGGACATAATGTTTTGGCTATTTCTAGAAAAACACCACAAGAATTAATAGAGAATAAAAATATCACTTGTCTTTCAGTCGATTTATCTAATGAAGAGGAATTACAGCAAGTAGAAGATTTTCTTTCTCACACATGGAAAAAAGTCGATATTATAGTTCATAATGCGGGTTCACTTTTGTTAAAGCCTTTCGGGGAAATTACTTCACAGGAATTCGAAAATATATATAAAGTCAATGTTTTTGGGGTTGCAAATCTAACACGCGTTTGTTTGCCATATCTTCAAAAAGGAAGCCATGTGGTTACAATTAGTTCTATGGGCGGAATTCAGGGAAGTATGAAATTCGCTGGATTGGCCGCTTATAGCTCAAGCAAAGGCGCTGTAATTACGTTGTCAGAATTATTGGCTGAGGAATATAAAGAACGTGGTATTTCGTTCAATGTTTTGGCATTGGGTTCTGTAAACACCGAAATGTTACAAGAAGCTTTCCCAGGTTATGAAGCGCCACTTTCGGCAAAAGAAATGGCCGATTATATTTATAATTTTGGGTTAACGGGTAATAAATATTATAACGGTAGGGTTTTACAAGTTTCAACAACAACGCCGTAAATGAAAACCGTTTTAGAAAAATACATACCAGAACATTCGGTAGAGCCTGTTTTTGAATTAATCAAAATCAATCAAGTGCATCTGAAAATCGTCAATGAACGAGTGACTCGTCACGGAGATTACCGAAAAGGTTTGTCTGGAAAGCACGAAATTACAGTTAATACTAGTTTGAATAAGTATCGTTTCTTAATGACATTAATTCATGAAATATCCCATTTAGTAGCCTTCGAAAAATATGGACGTAACATAAAACCACACGGTGACGAATGGAAACTAACTTTTCAACGATTGATGGTTCCGTTTATTCGTCCGGAGATATTTCCAAGTCAATTGTTGCCCTTATTGGCCAGACATTTCAGAAATCCAAAAGCAAGTAGCGATACGGATGCTACTTTGTCATTGGCATTAAAACAATTTGATCCAGAGAACGATAAAAACTATATCTTTGAGATACCTTATGGAAGTGTGTTTCGAATTCATAATGGTAAAATATTTAAAAAAGTAGCCTTAAGATTAAAAAGATACGAATGTTTAGAAGTGAATTCTGGACGGACTTATTTATTTAACCCAAATGCAGAAGTAGAATTATTGCAAAATTAAAAAATAAAATGAATAAAAATTATTACGCAATTTTAATGGCTGGTGGCGTTGGATCACGATTTTGGCCAGTAAGTACAGCTGAATTTCCTAAGCAATTTCATGATATGTTAGGCTCAGGGGAAACCTTAATACAAAAGACTTTTTCGAGATTAGCCAAGTTAATTCCTGTCGAGAACATTCTGATTTTAACCAATGAAAGTTATAACCATTTGGTTTTAGAACAATTACCAATGGTAAAACAAGAACAAGTTTTGTTAGAACCAGCGATGCGAAATACAGCACCTTGCATTTTGTATGCGTCATTAAAAATTCAAAAGCAGAACCCAGATGCGGTGATGGTTGTAGCACCAAGCGATCATTGGATTGAAAACGAAGATGTATTTGCACAAAATTTACAACAATGTTTTGATTTTTGTGCCAAAGAAAATGCATTGATGACTTTAGGAATTCAACCAACATTTCCTAATACAGGTTTTGGTTATATCGAATATGATAAAACCGATACCAATCCGATAAAAAAAGTAAATCAGTTTAGAGAAAAACCCGATTACGAAACCGCAAAATCATTTCTAGATTCTGGGAATTTCCTCTGGAATGGTGGGATTTTTATTTGGAGTGTAAAAACAATTACAGAAGCTTTCGAAAAATTCCAACCAAAGATGAATGCTTTGTTCTTAAGCGGATTAGAAAGTTATAATACGCCTGCCGAAAAACAATTTATAGAAGAAAATTATGCGCTTGCCGAAAATATCTCTATCGATTATGCCGTGATGGAAACTGCTAAAAACGTATTTGTACTTCCTGCCACTTTCGATTGGAATGATCTAGGTACTTGGGGTTCTCTTCACGAGAAATTAGAAAAAGATGAGAATAATAATGCTGTGGTTAATGCTAAAGTTTTGCTCGAAAATTCCTCTAACAATATTGTTCGTTCCGATGCCGACAAACTAATCATTATTGATGGTTTGCATGATTATATTATTGTAGATAAAGAAGGTGTTTTGCTAATTTACCCGAAAAGTAAAGAACAGGATATAAAAAGTATTGTAAAGAAATTGGAACACAAATAAAATTGAGTTAATTTATTAGTTGAGTGATGTTATAGAAAAATGAAAATACTAAAAAATATAATCACAATTATAGTTGAAATTTTAATCCTAGTATTAGGTGTTATTTGGTTTTTACGAACAAAAGAAGAAGAACCAATTATTGTAATGATAGGTTCTGGTGGATTTTTAATAGTTAGTCTTTTAAGCAAAATATTTGATAACCCCGAAAAAACTAGACCGAAAGTGGTTTTTCATAGAATGCAAAATTTTACTATGCGTGGTCCTTTAGGTTACACATCAAATAATCCTAAAGTTATTAGATTAGGAATTGACATTCCAGAACAATATTGGTATTTAGATTGGTCTTATACATTAGAAGTACGAAATAATTCATCGGTTACAGCATACAATTATGAAGTTGAATATTTAAACAAGCCCCAAAATACTATTCTAAAAGGGGAAATAGGTAAAATTCAGCCTATCAAGCCTGATGATAAATTTGAATTCACCTTTAAGTTAACACAAAATGTTGTCGGAACACATATCGACGCAGATAAATTTTTAAATGAAAATGCGGATGAACTTTTAAAAGACATGAAAATAATTTCAAAATATTCAGATGAATTTGGAAAAACATATATGACTGAATATAATTGGATAACTGATATCAATACTTTTAAATAAACAGTTTGCAGTAGCGGTTAGTAAAAATTGCTTTGTTTCTGCACGATTTTCTTTCAAACTTTTAGAAATTTTTACTTTGTGAATAATTTATCGTCGCAGCCTCGGTTAGTTTTGAAACATTGTATTCAACTTTAAAAAACTAAATTCCTTCCTTCAAAACCGATTCTCTCACTTTTTTAAACAATTCTGACGAATAAACAAAATCAACAACAGCTTCGTTATCGGTTCTAAAAATTTCTTCTTTGGTTCCTTGCCAAGCTTTCAATCCGTTTTTTAGGAACAAAATATTCTGACCAATTTCCATCACCGAATTCATGTCATGCGTGTTGATCACGGTGGTGATATTGTATTCTTCGGTGATTTCGCCAATCAAATTATCAATTAGAATAGCCGTGTTCGGGTCTAAACCTGAATTGGGTTCGTCGCAAAATAAATATTTAGGATTGTTTACAATGGCGCGAGCAATGGCAACACGTTTTTGCATTCCTCCTGAAATCTCAGAAGGTAATTTTTTGTGGGCATCAATAAGATTAACTCTTTTTAATACAAAATCGACACGATCCTGAATTTCAGATTTAGAGTTTTGTGTAAACATTTTCAACGGAAAACCTACATTTTCTGATACCGCCATCGAATCGAATAAAGCGCTTCCTTGAAAAACCATACCTATTTCGGTACGTAATTCTCGTTTGTCTTCAGCTGATAAATCAGAATATATTCTGCCATCAAAGGAAATTGTCCCCACTTCTGGCGAATGAATTCCCAACAAACTTTTTAGTAAAACGGTTTTACCAGAACCACTTTGACCAATTATTAAATTGGTTTTTCCAGTTTCAAAAACAGTCGAAACTCCTTTTAAAACCTTGCTGTCTCCAAACGATTTCTCGATATTTTTTACTTCTATCATTAGGTTAAAAGTAGTTGCGTTAAAATATAATTCATCAAAATAATCATTACCGATGTCCAAACAAACGACACCGTACTTGCTTTTCCTACTTCAAGTGCGCCACCTTTCATATAATAACCATGAAATGATGGAATAGTAGCGAGAATTAAAGCGAAAATCAATGTTTTTATAAAAGCATAAGCAATATGAAAAGGAATGAATTCTTTTTGTAGACCATCTATAAATTCGGCACTACTACCAAAACCTCCGTAAACACTGGCAATATAACCACCTAAAACACCTAAAAACATCGCAATTCCTATAAGAAACGGATATAATAATAGTGCAATTAGTTTTGGAAAAACAAGATAATTTAAGGAATTTACACCCATAACTTCGAGAGCGTCAATTTGTTCGGTAACACGCATGGTTCCTATGCTCGACGTGATAAATGAACCCATTTTTCCAGCCATAATAATCGAGATAAAAGTAGGAGCAAATTCTAAAATAATAGATTGTCTGGTCGCAAACCCAATAAGATATTTAGGAATTAACGGGTTGGTCAAATTTAAAGCAGTTTGTATCGCTACAACACCTCCTACGAAAAAGGAAATAAAAGCTACAATTCCTAGCGACCCAATAATTAAATCATCTATTTCTTTGAAGATAAGTGTTCTCATTACCGACCATTTGGTTGGTTTTTTGAAAATCTCTGCTATCATCAGAAAATACCTTCCGATTTGTGATAAATAACGAATTAACATCATGGTTTTATTCTTACTATTTGATTGTCTTTAATTACAATTAATTCGCTATTGGCTTTCTTTTTAAATTCAATTAATTTATCATAAATTTTATCCATTCCCTCCAAAATTTTCTTTTGATTGGGTGTTCTTTTATATGTATTCATTGTATTGTTCTTTAAGTTTATCAAATTTAATCGGATTTAATATATTTAATTCCGATTTTAAAGTTTTTTCGGCAATTAACTCAGGTTTTTCTCCAGAATTATCAAAAATCATAACTTCATCGACTATATTGAGATAAATTTGAAACAAATTTTTAATTCCATTTATATACCTGCGTTTTATAACTTCCGTTTCAATATTATGTCCGCCTTCTATTACTCTAGTTTTAACCCTTTCAATAGCTAACTCTACATTTTGTAACCAAAAAAAAAGAAGCGTAACCGTGTATTTTTTATTTTGTGCATCAATTACCTTTGTTTTGTAACTTTTGGTTGCTAAAGTAGTCTCAAAAGCAAAATTATCATTGCAAATTAACAACTCATTTATCCTTTTTAACATAATTCTTCCAGCTTCAAAAGAAACCTTTTCTGGTTGGAAAGGAGATAAACCTTTTGCAATTTCATCGGCATTTACAAATTCTTTACAATTTAATATTTCAGGCAAAATGGTAAAAGAAGCTGTTGTTTTTCCAGCACCATTACAACCAGCAATTATATAAAGATTTTTGTTCATTGTTGCAAATATAAGCAATTTCAAAAATTTAATTATTTTTTGTTTCGACTTTTCTAAAGTAATTATAATGAGAAATAAAATAATTATAAAAATAACCCAACTTTTCTTATATATATATCTTTACCTACAAAATATTTTTTTATGAAAAACTTTTACCTACTTATTGCATTTTGTTTGTTCTCTGTTGGTTATGCACAAAATCCGATTGCAGTTGGATTAGATATGTCTTTCAATCATAAAGATGAATTCTATTTAAATTTTTCATATTTAAAAGTTAAAGAGTTACCAAATGGTAAAATAATTGTTTTAGATGGAGGAGATAACAAAACTTATTTATATGCTAGAAAAGTTCAAACTTTAACAGGACAGCTTTATAGATTAAATGCTGATTTAACTATCGATAATACTTTTAAATCTGGATTAACAAATTTATCAGACGGGATTAAAGATTTTGATGTTTATCCAGATGGAAGAATTGTAGCTGTGGGTACTTTTAATACATATAATGGGGTTGCAAAAAATAAGATTGTTCGTTTGTTTGAAAATGGAGATATTGACAATTCATATCAATTCAGTACTACGGGTTATGTTTCTTTTACTCTTAATAAGATCGAGTCAGTTAAAGTGCTGTCAAATAACTCAATTTTAGTTTCAGGAGGAAGCTTATCTTTTAGGGGAACAAATTCAATAACACGTGGATTAGCTAAAATAGATGATTTCGGCCGAGTAGATTTTAGTTTCACAAGTAATATAATTGCAAATTCTGTTAATGCTTATGATTTTCAGAGTGATGGAAAACTAATAGTGCTAAATTCATCTTATATAGTAACTCCTTTTTCGTCTACTTTTTCTGTAAAAAGGCTGAATATAAATGGCTCTGATGACACTACATTTAGTACTGGGAATATCTTTGGAAGTTATGGTTATTATACTTCTTCAGGATCTTATGTTTCTTCTGGTACTGGAGGAGAACCAAAAATTATAGTTCAACCAGGGGATAAAATCTTGATAAGTGGAAATTTTTCTGCTAATAATAGAATGGTTCGATTAAATGTAAATGGAGCACTTGATAATACTTTTTTGCCCTTTCAGAAACTTGCCAATAATAGTTTTTTATTAAATAATAACAACACAATTACTGCTGTTTTTGAACAAAGTTCAAATAAAATTTCTAAAATAAATGATTTAGGAGGATTAATTTCTCAATCGAATCCGGAATTAGGTAATTTCGACAACCTTTATAGACTAAATAATGGTAATCTTTTTGCTTCTGCAAAATGGACAACAACTATAAATAATACTGATGTGTTAAATTCAAGACCTTTGATTTTGAGCAATGAAGGAAATGAATATACTAATTTAGAAAAGTCCTCTTATTTTCCTAGTAGAAAAATAGTCAAATTAGGAAATAGTGAAATTTTGCTTTTAGGTTCAATTAAAAATAGAGGGTTTTTATTTACAATTCTGTTTTAGAAACAAGATATAAACTAGTAAGATTAAATCAGGATTATAGTTTAGATACTAGTTTTAATTATTTTGATAATAACTTTGGATCTAAAATAGTTTCTTTTGAAATATTGCCAAATAATAAAATATTAATTTCTTTTAACGATATTAGTACTGGTAAAATTTGGAGATTAAATTCGGACGGTTCTTTAGATTCTAGTTTCGAAAACCTTGAATTTGATAATTATGTTTTATCATTATGTAATGTTAATTATAATAGAATTTTAGTAGGTGGTTTTTTTAACAATGTAATTAAATCAGGTATTAGTTATAGTTTTCAAGGGTTAGCATGTCTTAATGAGCAGGGTGTTTTTAATGACCAATTTGTTTTACCAAGTAACTTTAATAGTAATGTAGAAAAGATTTTAATCAAAAACAATAAAATTTTATTATATGGAGGTATTTCATGTGATGATATGACGAATGGATTCAATAGATTGTTAAGATTTAATTCAAATATCACAATCGACAATACTTTTGATTTACAAGTTAATGCCCCATATTTAATAACAAATATTAATGATATTCAAATTCAAAATGACGATAAAATTGTATTAGTAAAAACTTTGCCAAATAATAGTATTTCGGAATTAATTAGAGTTAATGCTAATGGTACAATAGATAGTGATTTTTATACTAATAATACTTTTGATGGACAAATATATACAACTTTACCATTAGAAGATGGTAATTTGTTAGTATCTGGTTCATTTACAAGATATAATGGAACTTGGTGTAATGGGACAATAAAGTTAATTGGAGGGAGTTCTTATCAAATTAAAGGGTTAAACAAAATTGACTATGATTTAAATGGATGTTCAATTAATGATATTAATTTCAATAATTTAAAATTTAGTTTAAGTAATGGGAATCAGTATGTGGCAGATGCATCAGGAAATTATGTATTTTCATTTTCACAAAATGGTAGTTATACATTAACTCCAGTACTTGAAAACTCAAACTATTTTTTAATTTCTCCATCAAGTGTAGTTGTCAATTTTCCGCAACAACCAAGCCCAGTTATACAAGATTTTTGTATAACTCCTAATGGAATTCACCCTGATCTTGAAGTTGCATTGGTTCCTATTATTGCTGCTCGTGCTGGTTCTGATGCAAAATACAAAATAGTATATAAATACAAAGGGAATCAAATGCAGTCAGGTATAGTTGGTTTGACATTTAATGATGCCGTTTTAGATTTCGTTTCAGCTAATCCAGTAGTTTTTAGTCAGGCTGTAAATTCGTTATCTTGGAATTTTACAAATATGAATCCTTATGAAACAAGAGAAATTCTAATCACGTTAAACTTAAACTCACCTGTTGAAACACCACCACTTATTGGAGGAAGCATTTTAAATTATACAACAACAATAACTTCAGCTCAAACAGATGAAGCTCCAGCCGATAATACTTTTACATTAAATCAAACTGTAGTTAATTCATACGATCCAAATGATAAAACATGTACGTTTGGACCGTCCGTTGGTACAGATAAAGTGGGCGAATATGCGCACTATGTTATTCGTTTTGAAAATTCAGGAACCTACAACGCGCAAAACATAAACGTTACCGATGTAATTGATACCAATAAATTTGACATCAATACATTAGTGCCATTAAATGGAAGTGCATTGTTTACAACAAAAATATATCAAGGAAACAAAGTTGAATTTAAATTTGATAATATTAATTTGCCATATTCCACTGGAACTAACACAGGTTATGTTGCATTTAAAATTAAAACGAAAGCTACATTAGTTTCTGGTGATACTTTTGGCGGTTTGGCAAATATTTATTTCGATTATAATTCTGCGATAACTACAAATACTTACACAACAACGATCCAAGCTTTGAGTGTACAAGATTTTTCTTTTGTAAACTTTTTTAGTTTGTATCCAAATCCTGTTAGTGACGTGCTAAACATTAATAAAAAATCGGATATTGAGATTTCTTCTATACACATTTATAATGTGTTGGGTCAGTTGATGATGGTTATCCCTAATGCAAAAAATACCGCCACTATCGATGTTTCTAACTTAACCTCTGGAAATTATTTTGTTAAAATAAATTCAGACAAAGGAACATCAAATACTAAGTTTATTAAAAACTAGAAATCCGATTTTAGATTTCAATAAAAAGGCGAAGATTTATAAATCTTCGCCTTTTATATTTTAATTAAAGAATCAACCAAGCAGTTTTTCTTTCATTTTCTCCCAACGATATTTTCTAATAAACTTCGCTTGTTCGTGGGAAACTAGCAAAGGTTTTTTGGCTGATTTTGCTTTCCAAAATCCTTTGATATAATCTAAAAAAAGTAGCGGTTTCTTTTTCATCATCGCTAGTTTTGCTGATGCAATGGCGGTTATAAAAAATCCGTACCCTAAGCTATAAAAAGCTTCTCCTTGTTTGTATCGTGCCGTTTTGTTGTAATTTGCGCCTGTTGGCTTGAGGTGATTTACTTGTAATGATTGGTCGGTTACGACTTTCCAATTATAAAATTTGCACAATAATTCATCAACCGTATCCCAACCCATCGCAGGTTTTAGCCCGCCAATTTGTTTAAAAGTTTCCTTTCTGTATGCCTTAAAAGCACCTCGAATATGATCTTTATCGGTCAGGTTTTCTAAAACCCAACCTCCATTTTTTTCGATGTAAGCAAATCCGCCAACCATTCCTATTGTGTCGTCAGATTTGAAATGATTGATAATGGTTTCGAAATAATTTTTCGGAAAAATCAAATCGGCATCGGCTTTTACAATAAAATCGTAATTTTCATCTAGAATTTCTAACCCTTTTTGGAAAGCTTGTATGACTTTGCTTCCTGGCAAATGTATCGCTTCCGAAGTTTTATTTACTAAAGTTATAGTTGGATTATTTTCGGCGAAAGCCAAAGCGATTTCTGCCGTTTTATCGGTCGAATTGTCATTGACAACCACAATTTTTGAAGGCAAAATAGTTTGCTCGATAATTGACTGTAAAGTCAAACTGAGGAACGATTCTTCGTTATGTGCAGGAATTATGATGTAATATTTCATACGAAGATAATATTTGTTTTTTGTTGGAATATGGTATATTTATGAGGAAATCTTAATTTGTGTTCGTGATTTGGGTATCATAAATATTTCATTTTATACTAAACTCGAATACAAATATCCTTATTTTTGTAGGATAATAAAAATATTGGCTTTGAATAAAAAGGTTTTTGTCATCATTGTGACGTATAATGGATCGAAATGGATAGAAAAATGCATCAATTCTTTGTTGCATTCAACTTATCCTGTCGGTATTGTTGTTATCGATAATTGTTCTACGGATAATTCGGTCGAACTTTTAAAACAATTTCCCCAGATTCATCTCATTCAATCTAAAGAAAATTTAGGATTTGGGAAAGCCAACAATATTGGAATCGATTATGCTTTAAAAAATAATGCGGATTATGTTTTCTTACTCAATCAAGATACTTGGATTTTTGACGATACCATTTTAAATTTAGTTGCTGTTGTCCAAAAAAATTCTTCATTTGGTATTGTAAGTCCGATGCATTTTTCTGGCGATGAAAAAACGCTCGATGAAGGTTTTGTAACTTATTACAATAGAAAAATTGAAGGAAATTCAGATGAAAACATTGCGATTGTTCCTTTTGTAAATGCAGCAGCTTGGCTTGTTTCCAGTGCTTGCTTGCAAAAAGTTGGCGGTTTCGAACCGCTTTTTGGACATTACGGCGAAGACAGAAATTACTGTGACCGTGTTTTGTATCATCAATTTCAGATTGTAATTGCCGAAAATGCTAAAATATGCCATGACCGAATAATTACACGTAGTTTCAAAAAAGATGTAATCCAGTCGAAATATAGAATGTTGTCGCAGGTTTTGGATATAAATAATACTTTGTTCGCAAGTTATGCCAATGCATTAAAATCGGTTTTTGGATTGCCAAAATATTTCAAAAAAAGCTACTCTTTCACTTCTATTGTAAAGTTATTTTATAATTTGGTTGTTTATTATATGCAGCTTGTTTTTAGAATGCAAACCATTAAAAAGACTAGAAAAAAATCGATGATTGATGTCAAATAAAATTTCCCAAAAACAGGCTATTTTCTTTACCATAATTAATTATGTTGGGATTGTTATTGGAGTAGTTTCTACACTTTTTATTTATCCAAATGACAAAGAATTACTCGGAATTTTCAGGTATATCGATGCGATTTCCTATGTTTTATTTCCTATATTGCTCATAGGAGCATCGCAAGCATTGGTAAACTTCACTCCAAAACTAGACGATTTGCATAAAAAAAAGCTGTTTAATTATAGTGTTTTTTCTATTCTAATTATAAGTGGGTTTGTTCTCGGATTACTTTTTATAATTTCCTATATTCCTGCTTTAAAAGGAATGAAATATGTTTATTTTGCTTTTCCCATTGCGCTATTTTTGGCATTTATCGAGTTATTCAAAAAACAAGCGACCATTATTCAGAAAATTGCAGTGCCCACATTTTTAGATAATATTATTCCCAAAATTTCGCTACCCATTATCTTTTTATTGTTGCTATACAATTATATAACGTTTAGTGAATCAGTTATTTGTTATATTATTTCCTACGGATTAATTTTTATTTTACTGACGATTTATTTGTGTAAATACTTTAAACCTAAATTTAATTTAGACTTTAAATCACTTTTTAATGAAGTTTCTAAAAGAGATTATTATCAATTTTCGATGTATGCTTTTGCGGGAAGTTTAGGATCTGTTTTTGCTTTTAGGATCGATGCATTAATGATTCCGAAATTAATCTCTATGGAAGCTAATGGAACATTTAGTATCGGCGTAACTTTGGCTTCAGCATTAGCCATACCAGCAACTGGAGTTTTTGCATTGTACGCGCCAATTATTTCAAATTATCTAAAAAATGATAATTTATCTGAATTAAATTTAAAGTACAAAGAAATCTCGAAGTTGCTTTTCTTTATTGGAGCACTTTTGTATAGTTGTATTTTTCTTGGAATCGAAAATTTATTTATGCTTCTGCCAACGCATGAAAAACTCATGACCTCAATTCCTATTATTCTTATTTTAGGTTTTAATGTTTTGGTCAATATGGGAACGGGTTTTAATGGCGAAATAATTACGTATTCAAAATATTACAAGTTCAATTTAATTGCCATAGCCATACTGATTGTACTCAATGTGGGTTTAAATTTACTGTTTATACTTCATTTCAATTTTGGAATCGAAGCCGTAGCAGTAGCTTCTTTACTATCGATGGTAGTTTTTAATTTTGCAAAATTGTTATTTATTTACAAAAAATTTAAGCTTTTTCCTTTCGATTATAGTTATCTGAAAGTGGTTCTTGTTTTTGTAACGACTTTGGGATTTGTCTATTTTTTACCAAAATTAATGAATGAAATGTATACTTTGATGTATAAAGTTTCACTGAGTTTATTACTAAATATTTTTATTATTTATAAACTGAAATTGGTTTATCAAGTTACACTTTGGATAAATAAAATTAGAAATTATACACGATAAACAATCGCATTAATATTCATTCCTGCTCCAACTGATGCGAAAATAATTACATCGCCTTTATTTATTTCTTGATTTTCTATTTTTCCGTTAATAAGTAAGTCATATAATGTTGGAACAGTTGCTACGCTCGAATTTCCAAGTTTATGGATACTCATAGGCATTATTCCTTGGGGCGTTTCTTGATTGTGAAGTTTGAAAAAACGTTCAATTATCGCTTCGTCCATTTTTTCATTTGCCTGATGAATTAATATTTTTTTTACTTCCGAAATTGGAATACCGCTTTCTTCGAGACAATCTTTCATAGCTTTCGGTACTTCCTTCAAAGCAAATTCGTATATTTTTCGTCCGTGCATTTTAATATAGCGAACATCTTTGTCTAGGTTTTTGTTAAAGGAATTTCCGAAAAATAAATAATCAGCTTCGTCAGTAGCAAAAGTTGCTGAAGCGTGTGCTAAAATTCCGCCATCTTCATTTGTAGCTTCAATAATTGTGGCGCCTGCTCCGTCCGAATAAATCATGCTGTCTCTATCGTGAATATCAACAACTCTCGATAAAGTTTCGGCACCAATAACCAAACATTTTTTTGCCATTCCAGCTTTTATAAAAGCTTGTGCTTGAATGACACCTTCAACCCAACCAGGACAGCCAAACAAAATGTCATAAGCAACACATTTTGGATTTTTTATTCTTAATTTTTGTTTTACTCTGGCAGCAAGACTTGGAACGGCATCACCTTGTATTGCGCCTTGTTTTACATTTCCAAAATTGTGTGCGAAAATGATATAATCTAAAGTTTCTGGGTCAATTTTTGCAGAATCAATCGCTTTTTGAGCGGCAAAAAGTGCAATATCCGAAGTTACAAGATTTGTATCTACATAACGTCGCTCTTCAATTCCTGTTATTTGCTTAAATTTATGAGCAATGACTTCATTTGAGGCGTTAAAAGAACTTCCGTCTTCATTCAAGAACTGATGTTTAGCGAAATCTAAATTGGTTACGATTTGATTCGGAATATAACTTCCTGAACCCGTTATTTTGATGTTCATTTTGTTGTGATTGGTTATGCTAAAGTATCAATAAAATCTCCTTTTTTAACTAAAAAATTTAAAATTTAATTATTATTACAAAATATTCATTTAACATTATCTTAATTTATTGATAATATAAAAAATTATTTGTTTTGTTGAATGATTTTAATTTGCATTATGGTTGCAATACTCAAAGCTTGGGTTTTTATTTGCTCCGCTTTTTCGCCGATAAAATTTTCATCAACCGTTGTATAAAAATAATCTAACCAAATTTTAAATAGCTCAGGAGTTAAATGTTCTTTTTTATTAATGTCCAAATGAATTTGTGTCAGGTTTTTTGTATAACCGCCAGTTCCTAATATTGCTTGTGACCAAAATATAACCAAAATAGGTAAATGTTCTTCAATCTTTATTTTCACAACATCAGTAAAAATATAACTTATCGAATCGTCCGAAAGTAATTTTTTGTAAAACTCATCTACAAGTAAATATAAATCTTCTTGGTTTTGTATATCGTTCATTTTTATTTAGTCATAATGTCTTAAAGTCAAAAGTCGAATGTCAAAGTGTTTTTTAGGACTTTATGACATTCGACTTTTCAACTTTATGACTATTTTAGGTTTTACATATACGCTTCTATGGGCGCACAACTACAAACTAAATTTCTATCGCCATAAGCTTCATCAACACGACGAACTGTTGGCCAGAATTTGTTTTCTGCAATATAATCTAAAGGATAAGCTGCATTTTCACGAGTATAAGGATAAACCCATTCGTTAGCAGTAACCATCGCTAAAGTATGCGGAGCATTTTTTAAAATATTTTGAGTATCATCTTTAGTTGAAGTGGCAATTTCTTTACGAATTGAAATCATCGCATCACAAAAACGATCTAATTCTGGTAAATCTTCTGATTCTGTTGGCTCAATCATTAATGTTCCAGCAACAGGGAAAGAAACCGTTGGCGCATGGAAACCATAATCCATTAGTCGTTTTGCAATATCAGTTACTTTAATTCCATTGTCTTCAAAAGAACGACAATCTAATATCATTTCGTGAGCCGCACGTCCCATTTCTCCAGAATATAAAACTGGATAATGAGCTTCTAAACGCGCTTTCATATAATTTGCATTTAAAATAGCGTGTTTAGTAGAATTTGTTAATCCTTCTGCACCTAACATACAAATGTAACCGTAAGAAATTAAACAAACTAAAGCCGAGCCATAAGGAGCAGCGGAAATTGCCGTAATGGCTTGGTCACCACCAACTTTAATTACAGGATTTGTTGGTAAAAATGGAACTAATTTATCGTTCACACAAATTGGTCCAACACCTGGTCCACCACCACCATGAGGAATAGCAAACGTTTTGTGTAAGTTTAAGTGACAAACATCTGCACCAATTGTAGCCGGATTGGTTAATCCAACTTGCGCGTTCATATTCGCACCATCCATATATACTAAACCACCGTTTTCGTGAATAATGTCTGTAATTTCGATAATTGAACTTTCAAAAACACCATGAGTTGAAGGATAAGTGACCATTAAGGCAGATAATCTATCTTTAAATTCAATTGCTCTAGCTCTTAAATCTTCTACATCGATATTTCCTTCTGGAGTTGTTTTTGTTACAATAATCTCCATTCCAGCCATTGCTGCTGATGCCGGATTAGTTCCGTGAGCAGATGAAGGAATTAAACAAACCGTTCTGTGTTGATCTCCGCGAGATGCATGGTAAGCACGAATGGCCATTAAACCTGCATATTCGCCTTGTGCGCCAGAATTCGGTTGTAAAGTTGTACCTGTAAAACCAGTTACTACATTTAATTGTTGTTCTAGTTTTTTAAGCATGGTAATATAACCTTCTGCTTGTTCAATTGGAGCAAACGGGTGCATATTATTCCAGCTAGCCATAGATAAAGGCAACATTTCAGCAGCTGCATTTAATTTCATTGTACAAGAACCTAAAGAAATCATCGAATGATTTAATGATAAATCTTTGCGTTCTAATTTTTTGATATAACGCATCAATTGACTCTCAGAATGATGATTGTTGAAAACATCATGTTGTAAGAAAGTTGATGTTCTTTCTAATCTTTCTGCAATTCTTCCTGAGGGTAAAAGGATTTTTACAGGTGTAAATTCTTTTCCAGTTGCTTCTGCAAAAATTCCAATAATTTGATTGATATCTGTAATTGAAGTCGTTTCGTTAAAAGAAATTGAAATAGTTTCTGAATCTACATAATAGAAATTCACTTCATTTCTTTCGGCTATAGCTTTTACTTTAGCAGCATCCGCTTTTACAAGAATCGTATCGAAGAAAGATGTATTTGTTTGGTAAACACCTAATTTATTTAATTCTTCAGCAGTTGTATTTGCTGAAGCGTGTACTTTATTTGCAATATATTGTAAACCTTTTGGTCCGTGATATACTGCGTACATTCCAGCCATAACGGCTAATAAAACCTGAGCTGTACAAATATTTGAAGTCGCTTTTTCACGTTTGATATGTTGTTCACGAGTACCTAATGCCATACGTAAAGCACGGTTTCCGTTTACATCGATCGAAACGCCAATAATTCTTCCAGGCATAGAACGTTTGTATTCGTCTTTTGTTGCGAAGAATGCAGCATGAGGTCCGCCGTAACCCATCGGAATACCAAAACGTTGTGAAGTTCCAACAACTACATCGGCACCCATTTCCCCTGGAGAGGTTAATTTTACTAACGATAAAATATCGGCAGCAACCCCAACTTTAATTTCGTTTGCTTTTGCTTTTGCAATAAATCCAGCATAATCATGAACTTGTCCATATTTTCCTGGATATTGTAACATAGCTCCGAAAAATTCTGAAGAAAAATCGAATGTTTGGTGGTTTCCAATTACTAATTCAACTCCAATTGGTGTTGAGCGTGTTTGTAATACAGAAAGTGTTTGTGGTAAAATTTCCTCAGAAACGAAAAATTTATTTATGTTGTTTTTTTTCTGGTCGCGAGAACGAACATCAAATAATAATGCCATGGCTTCCGCGGCTGCAGTAGCTTCGTCTAACAAAGAAGCGTTTGCAATTTCCATTCCAGTTAATTCTATAACTGTAGTTTGGTAATTTAAAATTGCTTCTAAACGACCTTGAGCGATTTCAGCTTGATAAGGTGTATAAGCCGTGTACCAACCCGGATTTTCAAAAATATTTCTCTGAATAACTGCTGGAACAATGGCTGGATTATAACCTAAACCAATATATGATTTGAAAACTTTATTTTTTTTACCTAATTCTTGAATATGATTTAAATATTCGTATTCCGACATAGGTTCCTCTAAATTCAATTCATTTTTCAAACGAATTCCATCAGGAAATGTTTCGTAAAGCAATTGATCTATTGATTCAACTCCAATAGTTTTTAACATGTGACTTAGGTCGTTTTCACCAGTTCCAATGTGTCTTAAAGCAAATGCATCTGTTTTCATATAGTTAGAAATGTGTTGTGTAATTTTGATTGCAAAAATAAATATTAATCTGCTAATAAATGCTGTTTTAAAGTTCAATTTTTATTGATTTTTCAACTAAATAGAAATCTTATTAACAGTTTGACTAATTTTGTTGAATGAAGATTTTTAAAAAAATATTCGATTTTTATATAAATAGCAGTATTCACGTGGCTTTGTCAGTTTATGCGTTGGTGAGAATAACACAATATATGTTCAACATTTCCCATGACGATGCAATGGTTTATTTTGCTTTTTTCGGAACAATTGTAGGTTATAATTTTGTAAAATATGAAGCTTTGGCTAGAACAAAAAAAATTCAAATGCGAAATGAATTAAAAGCAATCGCTTTTTTAAGTTTTGTATCGTTAATTGCTGTTGGTATTTGTTTTTTTCAATTGCAAATACAAACACAAATTGTTGCAGTTGTTTTTTTAGGATTGACATTATTATATACACTTCCTTTTTTTCCAAACAGAAAAAATGCCAGAAACTGGGCTGGCGTAAAGATTTATATGGTTGCTTTAAGTTGGGTTGGTGTAACGGTTGTACTGCCTATTTTAAATGCGGATATTTCTATTACTTCCGATTTTTATCTCAAATGCATACAGCGATTTATTTTAGTTTTTGTCTTGGTTTTAATTTTCGAAATTATAGACTTGCAATACGATGATCCTCATTTGAAAACCGTTCCGCAACAAATAGGAGTGAAGCGAACTAAATATTTAGGATATATTCTATTGCTGATTTTTTGTTGCTTGGAGATTTTTAATGTTGACGGTATTGACAATCTCAGTAATCATTTTTTCTCATTGTCTTTACAATCGATTATAGCCTTTGTTATTACAATTTTTATGTTTTTTGCAAACGAGAAACGTCCCAAATATTATACTTCATTTTGGGTAGAAAGTATTCCGATAATTTTGTGGAGTTCACTTGTTTTATTAAATAAATAATTATGAATAAAGAAATTTTAATTCTCAGATAATTCTTTTAAAACTCGATTTCGTTCCAATAAAAAATTTGTTAAATATTTTTTTAAGAATAAATAATCAAATAATTGACCAAAAATCCCAAACGGAGTTTCGTAACACAACTTATCGGTCATGGTGGTAATTCCGTCTTTTTCTTCGAAAAAATGTTCATGTCTGAAAGATTTAAATTTACCTTCTTCCATTTCGTCAACAAAATAATCATAGAAATTCATTGCGGTTATTCTACTTTTATGTGTAAGATAAATTCCGAAATGTTTGCCACGCCAAGTTACAGTTTCATTAAGGTTTATTAATCCGTAAGTTATGCCAGCAATAGCAATTTCATTGGTTTTACTTGCAGATTGTTGATGAACATCTATATTTCTATTGATGTCAAAAACTTTCTGAATTGGTGCGTTGATGTTTGTGATTAGGTTTATGGTTGTCATAATTTAGATCAATCCAGCACGTTTTAATAAAGCATCAGGTTTTGGTTCTTGACCACGAAAACGTTTGTACAATTCCATAGGTAATTCGGTTCCGCCTTTAGAAAGTACGTTATCTTTGAATTTTGTTGCGACTTCTTTATTGAAAATTCCTTTCTCTTGGAAAAACGCAAAAGCATCTGCATCGAGAACTTCTGCCCATTTGTAACTGTAATATCCAGAAGAATATCCGCCAGCAAAAATATGAGAAAATGAAACCGACATGCAATTTTCGGCAACATCTGGATATAAAGTTGTTCCTTCAAAAGTTGCTTTTTCGAATGCTTTAATATCTGTAATTGCATTCGGATTATTACTATGAAAAGCCATGTCAAGCAAACCAAAACTTATTTGTCTAAGTGTTGCCATTCCTTCTTGAAAACTCGCACTTTCCTTAATTTTTTCAACATATTCCTGTGGAATAATTTCGCCAGTTTCATAATGTTTCGCAAATAAGGCTAATGCTTCAGGCTCGTAACACCAGTTTTCCATCACCTGGCTTGGTAATTCTACAAAATCCCAATAAACCGATGTCCCAGATAAACTTGGGTAAACGGTATTGGCTAACATTCCGTGTAATCCGTGACCGAATTCGTGAAATAATGTGGTTACTTCATTGAAAGTTAATAAAGATGGTTTGCTGTTTGTTGGCGGTGTAAAATTACAAACGTTAGAAATATGTGGTCGTTCATTTTTTCCGTCCTTAATATATTGTGATTTAAAACTGGTCATCCAAGCACCATTTCGTTTTCCTTTTCTTGGAAAAAAATCGGCGTAAAAAACAGCAACTAGTTCGCCGAATTCGTCTTTAACTTCATAAGTTGTAACATCGGAGTGGTATTTATCAATATCAAAAACTTCGGTAAATGTTAATCCGTATAATTTTTCTGCAATGGTAAAAGCGCCTTTTAAAACGCTTTCTAGCTGAAAATAAGGTTTTAGTTTTTCGTCATCTAAATTGAATAACTTTTGTTTCAATTTTTCAGAATAATAAGAACTATCCCATTTTTCTAGTTGTTCAATTCCGTCTAGTTCTTTGGCAAAAGTGGTTAATTCTGCAAATTCACGTTTGGCAGCGGGTTTTGCTTTAATTAATAAATCATTCAGGAACGATTTTACTTTCTCTGGATTTTGAGCCATTCTTTCTTCTAAAACAAAATGTGAATGCGTTTCGTAACCTAATAAATTGGCTCTTTCGAAACGCAATTTGGCAATTTTAAGCGTGATTTTCTGATTGTCAAATTCGTTATTTTGGAAAGCTTTTTTTCCTGCTGCAATAGAAATTTCTTTTCGCAACTCACGATTTTCAGCATAAGTTACAAAAGGCAAATAACTAGGCATGTCTAAAGTAAAAATATAGCCTTCTAAATTTTTTGCTTTTGCCAAAGCTTTAGCAGCTTCAATTGTTCCTTCTGGCAAACCTTTCAAATCAGATTCGTTGGTAATATGCAATTGATAATTATTGGTTTCTGCCAAAACGTTTTCACTGTAAGTCAGTTTTAATTTTGCGAGTTCTGTGTCAATTTCACGAAGTTTTGATTTTTTTTCTTCCGATAGTAAAGCACCATTTCTAGAAAAACTTTTGAATTTTTTGTCTAATAAAGTCGCTTGTTCTGTAGATAAATTTAAATCATCTTTTTGTTCGTAAACGTTTTTTATTCTTTTAAATAAATCTTCATTTAAAGTTATGTCGTTGCTAAAATCGGTTAACAAAGGCGTTACTTCTTGTGCGATTTTTTGCATTTCGTCACTCGTTTCTGCTGAATTTAGGTTAAAAAAAATTGACGATAGTCTGTCTAAAGCGTTTCCTGAAAAATCCAACGCTTCGATTGTGTTTTCGAAAGTTGGCGTTTCTGGATTGTTTATTAGGGTGTCGATTTCTGCTTTTGCAGCTGCTATATTTTCGATAAATGCTGGTTTATAATCTTCCAATTTTATTTGAGAAAATGGCGCAGTATCGTATTTTGTGTTGAATGTTGAAGTTAAGATGCTCATTTTGTAATTTAAAAGTTATTTCGCCAAGATTCACTATGATAGCACAGAGATTCACAAAGTTATAATAAAGCAAGTCAAAAAAGATTCTTGGCGTATCTTCGTGGTTACTTCGTGTACCTCTGTGTAATATTTTTATTTTTTTAAACTTTCCGAAGATTTATTAACAGCATCCTTCAAGCTTTCTTTGTAAAAAATAATTTTGTCAAGAACACATTTGTCGGAAGAACCAATAATTTGAGCCGCTAGAATTCCAGCATTTTTAGCCCCGTTTAGAGCGACAGTCGCAACGGGAACGCCACCTGGCATTTGCAAAATGGACAGAACCGAATCCCAACCATCGATAGAATTACTCGATTTTACAGGAACACCAATTACTGGAAGTGGTGACATAGAAGCAACCATTCCTGGCAAATGTGCCGCGCCACCAGCTCCGGCAATAATAACAGAAATACCACGGTTGTGGGCATTTTTGCTAAAATCAAACAGTTTTTCGGGCGTTCTGTGTGCCGAAACAATATCGACTTCGGTTTCGATGTTAAATGATTTTAGGATGTCGATGGCTTCTTGCATTACTGGCATGTCGGAAATACTTCCCATTATTATTGCTACTTTGCCCATATGGTTTTTATGTTTATTGAGGTTTAAGGAATCATATTCCAAATATCAATTCCGAATTCTTCTTGGATTGCTCTTAAATAAGAGATTTGTTTTATATCTGATTCTATTAAAATTTCAAAAAAATCGTTAGCCGATTGACCAAATTTTTCAATTTCATCTTTTTTTCTTCTAATATCTTTTTTTCTTTCGTCAGCTAAAATAATATCATCAAGTTTTATCAATTTTACTAAATTTGAAGATTCTAAATCATCGGAGTTGGCAACTCTATAATCTCCGTTGTCATATATAATTTTAGTATTGAAATTCTCATCAGTAGGACAAAGAATAGGCTGATATTTATTCCATTTTGAAGATTTCTCACTATTCCATTGATGTTTTACTAAAAACCAGTTTGAATATCCATCTGTATTGGTTCCTTTTAAATGAGGATTGAAATGCTCAATATCTTTTGCATCGGCTCTTCCTATATACTCTTCTGTATAAGCACAAAAGCCTTTTTGTTCTTTGAAAAGTATTCTTGAAATGTTTTGATTATTAGTGGAATTATTTTTTATGTATTTTAAATTTTGAGTAATAATTTCTGAATTATCATCTTTAACTATCCTTCTCATATTTAAAAATTATAAGTATCTCCTAATTTTACAGTCTCTAATAATAACTCTTTCTTTTTTGTAGGATTTTTTTCTTTTGATAAATCTTCTTTTAATTTTAAGTATTTTTTATATGCTTCTTTTCCAAATTTATTATAATAGTTTACACCAAAATCATTTTTTAACAGATCATTCGGGTCATCTCCAATTGGAGAACTCCCTCTTCTTACAGCCACTTTTCCTTCTTTATCAAAATAAAGAATAAAACGTTCTTCAGGTTCAAAAGAAGCTGCAATAAATGGAGAATGTGTTGCAATAATATATTGAGCTTCTGGAGCTAGGTTTTGATAATATTCCATCAAATCCATTTGCATATCTGGATATAAGGAACGTTCGGGTTCGTCTATTAAGATGATTGAATCTTTGGTGTCTAATTTGAATAAAGGTAAAAACGACAACAATAATCCTTTTGTTCCTGTACTGGTATTTTGGATAGGGACTATTAAATCATTTATTTTGTTTCTTATTGGGATTGAATATTCAGTATCAATAACATCAACTTCTAAATTTAACTTTTCTAGTAACGGATTAAATTTTTCTGCAAATAATTCTAATTTATTAGGATTTTCTTTTTGCCATTTTTCAAATTCTAAACTTAATTTCTTTGGATTTCCTAATAAACCTTTGTGGATTAATTCAGACATTTTTTGATTAAATTTTTTTCTATACACTAGAATGTCATTTAATAAGAATAGCCATAAGTCGATATTAATATCATCACCAAAAATGATGATTTTGTCATTTGGATAAAAATTATTTAAAGTTAAATTATCATTTAATCTAGGATATTT
The DNA here is from genome assembly GCF_043756175.1 of Flavobacterium sp. Classification (GTDB taxonomy): domain Bacteria; phylum Bacteroidota; class Bacteroidia; order Flavobacteriales; family Flavobacteriaceae; genus Flavobacterium. The sequence goes on along the minus strand of NZ_JAYURN010000110.1, from coordinate 11,146 downwards.
TTCAAATAAATCAATGGGATTCTTTGTGAAAACATCAATGCTTTTGTCGGATATTAAATTTGCTTTAAAATAGTAGACTGATTTTTTTTCTTTTTCAGTTAGTAAATGATCAAACTCTCCAGAACCATTAAATTCAACAAGTTCAATACTATTTACTTTGAGAGAACTAGAGGATAATAAGATGTTTTTATTTTCAAATTCAAAAGAAATTTCACCAAATAGTTTTTCAATATCACCTGTACGAGAAAAACCATTACTATTAAAAATTATATTTTGCAATTCAAAATTTTGATTTTTGATTAACTCTAATAATCCTGTTTTTCCAGTAGCACTTTGTCCAATAAAACATATTTTATCTAAAGGTTTTCCTCGTTTTTCTTCAATATGGAAATCCTCTGGATAGGTAAAATCAAAATCTAGATTTTCTAAATGTCTAAACTGGTCTATATGTAATTTTGAAATTTTCATTTATTGAATTTTTACAAATTTAATCAAAATCTGTGAATTTGAAATTTAAAATAATTATGCAATCACTCTAATACTATTCTTTACCTCTTCGGCAATTTTTCTAGCTTCGGTCATATCTTCATTTACAATAGTAACATGTCCCATTTTTCTAAACGGACGCGTTTCTTTTTTACCGTAAATGTGAGGCGTTACTCCGTCAATTGCCATTATTTTTTCTATATTTTCGTAAACTACTGGCCCAGAAAAATTTTCTGCACCAACCAAATTTACCATAATTCCAGCAACTTTGCTATCACAATTTCCTAAAGGAAGATTTAAAATAGCGCGCAAATGATTTTCGAATTGCGAGGTATAACTTGCTTCTATTGTATGGTGTCCTGAGTTGTGTGGTCTTGGCGCCACTTCGTTTACTATAATATCATCATCTTGTGTTTGAAACATTTCTACAGCCAATAAGCCAATATGATTGAATTTTCCGGAAACTTGTAGTGCAATTTCTTGTGCTTTTTGTGCAACTTTAGAATCTATCCTTGCTGGACAAATTACATATTCAACCTGATTCGCTTCTGGATGAAATTCCATTTCGACAACAGGATAGGTTTTTACTTCACCCGAAACATTTCGGACAATAATTACTGCCAATTCGTTTTTGAAAGCAATCATTTCTTCGGCAATGCATTCTACATTGGGTAAATTATCTAAGTCTTCGATTGCTCTTACGACTTTTACACCCGTGCCGTCATAACCAAATTCGGTGCATTTCCAGATAAATGGTAATTTTAGATTTTGGATTTTAGATTTTAGATTTTCTAGACTTTCAAATTTTTGAAAAGGAGCAGTTGGAATATTATTTTGAATATAAAATTCTTTCTGAATTCCTTTGTTTTGAATCAGTTTTAAAGTTTTTGGCGATGGAAATACTTTTTTGCCTTCGTTTTCTAATCTTTCTAAAGCTTCGAGATTGACGAGTTCTATTTCGAAAGTTAAAATATCGACTTGTTTTCCAAAATTGTAAACGGTTTCAAAATCCATTAAACTTCCTTGAAAAAATTGATTGCAAGCGATTTTGCAAGGCGCTTCATCACTTGGGTCGAGAACATATGTTTGAATGTCGAATTTTCTGGTTTCGGACAATAACATTTTGCCTAATTGTCCGCCACCAAGAATTCCTAGTTTAAAATCGGAAGAAAAATAATTCATTGTAGTTGTGTTTACTTCGTCTGTTCGGCATTCTGCCTCGAGTGAGCAAAGATACTTTATAAAGGTTTAATAGAGAAAAATCTATTCTAATTTCTTTAAAATTTCCCTCGCAACGGCTTTGTAAGCAGCGGAATATTTTGTGTAATCCTCAGAAAGAATCCGTTTCAATTCAAGATAAACCCACTTATTATTTCTGCCTAATTGAAATAATGCTCTAATAGAGTATGCCTTGGTTGCTACTTTTACATTTTCAAGAATGAGCCAATCAAAAGAAGATTCAATGATTTTTTGTTCTTGTTCTTTAGTTAATATCATGTATTTGGCAAGAAACATACAAATTTTAGAAATTGAACGTAGCGCACTTTCATTAGTGTATTTCGAAATTTTATTGCAATACACATCTAGAAAAGGATTTAATAAATGAATTTTTTCTTCTAATACCAATTCTAAAATCCAGCAGGATTTATAATGGTTTTTATTACTCGTGTTAAAAGCTAATTTTAGTAACTCCGAAAATAGCTCGGGATTATTTAAAATATATTGTGCGTTGTCTTCTCGACTTTTTCTGTGAGCAGAGCTATTTTCTATTCTTTGAAGTAATTCTAAATTCATACTTCAAAAATAAATAAAATCTTCTAAATGAACACTAATTTGTTATCTTTGCGAATTATTCTATAAAAATAACTATGGAAATCAAATTACACGACAAACATTTTGTTCCTTTTATTTCGGCACAAGAAATAGATTTTGCAATTGCAACTATAGCCGCTCAAGTAGAAGCTGATTTTGCTGACGAAACTCCAGTTTTTGTAGGTGTCTTAAACGGTGCATTTATGGTGGTTTCAGATTTTATGAAACATTACAAATCACCTTGCGAAGTAAGTTTTATTAAGATGGCTTCTTATGAAGGAACAGCTTCAACAAACGAAGTAAAACAACTTATTGGGATCAATCAAGATTTGTCTGGAAGGACAGTAATTGTTATCGAAGATATTGTAGACACTGGAAATACGGTTGAAGAGTTGAAAATTTTATTCAAAAATAAAGGTGTAAAACATTTCAAAATCGCAACACTTTTTTTTAAGCCAGAAGCGTACAAAAAAGATATTAAACTAGATTATATAGGTATTAGAATTCCCAATAAGTTCATCGTAGGCTTCGGATTAGATTACGATGGGTTGGGCAGAAATTTGCCAGAAGTATATCAATTAAAGGATTAAATAAATACAACATAACTACATAATTTTTTAAAATGATTAACATTGTTTTGTTCGGTAAGCCAGGAGCTGGAAAAGGTACTCAGGCAGAATTTTTAAAAGAAAAATACAGTCTAACACATCTTTCTACAGGAGATATTTTTAGATTTAATATAAAAAACGAAACTGAATTAGGGAAATTAGCTAAAACCTTTATGGATAAAGGTGATTTAGTTCCAGATGAGGTGACTATCAAAATGTTAGAATCTGAGGTAGATAAAAACCAACATTCTAAAGGATTTTTATTTGATGGATTTCCAAGAACATTAGCACAAGCAAGCGCTTTAGATGCGTTTTTATCATCAAAAAAACAAGGTATTACGGCTACAATTGCATTAGAGGCTGATGATGAAATATTAGTCCAACGTTTATTGGAAAGAGGCAAAACCTCTGGAAGAATTGATGATCAAGACGAAGAGAAAATAAGAAATCGTTACCAAGAATACAACGAGAAAACAGCACCATTGATGAATTATTATAAAAATCAAGACAAGTTTCACGCTGTAAATGGGATTGGGACAATTCAAGAAATTACCGAACGACTTAGTAAAGTCATTGATAATTTGTAATTTAGCAAATAAGAAAAAAACAATAACAAAAACGGTTTCGTTATCCCGAATAGATAAATAAACGAATAACCAAATCAACAAAAAGTGGAAATACTTATCATTTTCTTTTTAATTCTTTTAAACGGAGTGTTCTCAATGTCAGAAATAGCATTGATTTCCGCTCGTAAAAACCGACTAGAATCGGCGGCAAAAAAAGGAAATACCAGTGCAAAAACAGCTTTAGATTTAGCCAATTCGCCAAATAAATTTCTGTCGACAGTACAAATAGGAATTACCTTGATAGGAATTCTTACCGGTATATATTCTGGCGATAAAATAACAACCGATGTTAGATTGTTTCTAGAAGGATTTACAGTTTTGCAGCCCTATTCGCATAATTTATCAGTAGGAATTGTAGTGGTTATTCTAACGTTTTTCTCCTTAGTTTTAGGTGAATTATTGCCTAAAAGAATCGGGTTGAATCACCCAGAAGCCATTGCAAAAGCAGTTGCAGTTCCTATGAAAATTGTTTCAGTAATAACCGCGCCGTTTATCTGGTTGCTAACTACCACAACCGATTTTATTTTAGATATTCTCAAAATAAAACCAACGGCCGACGGAAAAGTAACCGAAGAAGAAATAAAAGCGATTATCAAAGAAGGAACCGAAGGCGGAGAAGTTCAAGAAATAGAACAAGACATCGTAGAGCGCGTTTTTCATATTGGAGACAGAAAAGTAAATTCGCTAATGACGCACAGAAATTCATTAGTTTACCTATCAATTGAAGACGATGATATTACCTCATTAAAAGCAAAAATGCTTAACGAATTGCATTCTGTTTACCCAGTTTGCGAGGACAACCTCGATGAGGTTGTGGGGATTGTGTTTCTAAAAGATTTGTTTGCCAGCTTCGAAAAAGGAAATTTTGATTTGCGAGCCATTACAAAAGAGCCAGTCTATTTTATCGAACACACATCAGCATACAAAGCACTAGAAATATTCAAAAAATCTAAAGTGCATTATGCCTTAGTGACCGATGAGCACGGAATGATACAAGGAATAATCACTCTAAACGATATTCTGGAAGCATTAGTAGGAGATGCTGCCGATTTTTACGAGGAAGAATTTCAGCTAAATGCCCGTGAAGATGGAACTTGGCTCGTAGACGGACATTACTCACTACACGATTTCTTGACTTATTTCGATATGGACGATCTCATAAACGATTATGACGTGACAACAGTAAGTGGTCTCATAATGACTGAGTTATCGTACATTCCGAAAGTAGGAGAAAAACTCATCTGGAACAAAATGCAACTCGAAGTAATTGATATGGACGGCGTAAAAATCGACAAAGTTTTAGTTAGTTCATTAACAGAAAAAAAATAATAATAATCATCAAGAACGAATAGTTAAGGCTTTTTTAGTAAACCATATTCCCGCTTTCAGCTTTAATCTTTGCTTTTCTAAAGAAAAAATGCAAAGGATTTCCGCTCTAATCGGGGTTAAAAAGCTAATTATTCGCATGCTTGAAAAATAGTTTTTAGTCAAAATTTTAATAATCTAAAATTAAAAGGCTAAAATCTGAAATCTAAAATAAAATGACTGAGGGAAATTTCGTAGACTACACAAAAATATATGTTTCTTCTGGAAAAGGAGGGAAAGGATCTACACACTTACATAGAGAAAAATTTATCGAAAAAGGTGGGCCAGACGGAGGAGACGGAGGTCGTGGAGGACACGTATATCTAGTTGGAGAAAAAGGGCTATGGACTTTGTTTCACCTTAAATTTGCAAGACACGTAAAAGCAGGCCACGGTGGCGATGGAGGAAGTTCACGAAGTACAGGAAGCGATGGCGAAGATAAGTATATCGAAGTGCCATTAGGAACTGTAGTTCGTGACAAAGAAACCAACGAAATTCTTTTCGAAATCACTGAACACGGAGAAAAAAGAATCATCGCCGAAGGCGGAAAAGGAGGTTTAGGAAACTGGCATTTTCGTAGTTCAACGAATCAAACACCAAGATATTCTCAACCAGGATTACCAGCCCAAGAAGCTGACATTGTATTAGAATTAAAAGTGCTTGCTGATGTTGGTTTAGTTGGGTTTCCTAATGCAGGAAAATCAACATTATTGTCTGTGCTAACCTCTGCAAAACCAAAAATTGCCGATTATCCATTTACAACATTAAAACCAAATCTAGGTATCGTATCTTATCGTGATTATCAATCATTTGTGATAGCAGATATTCCTGGAATTATAGAAGGCGCTGCCGAAGGAAAAGGATTAGGTCATTATTTTTTGCGTCACATAGAGCGTAACTCGACATTATTATTCCTCGTTCCAGCTGATGCCGATGATATTAAAAAAGAGTATGATATTCTGCTAGATGAATTGCGTCGTTATAACCCAGAAATGCTAGACAAAGACAGGCTAATTGTTGTTTCTAAATGTGATATGCTCGATGCAGAATTACAAGAAGAAATGAAAAAACAATTGGATAAAGATTTTGACGGAATTCCGTATTTATTTATATCATCAGTTGCACAACAAGGGCTGGTAGAATTAAAGGATAAATTATGGGCAATGTTAAATGTAGAGGTTTAGAAAAAACCTGATCAACAAAAAGGGCTTCAATTTCATTTGAAGCCCTTTTTGCTATAATTAAAAGCTAATTGTTACAAATTTAGGAATTCTTAAAACCTGACCCCTGATAAATCTCGTCTGGATCATGCAACATCGGTTTGATGGATTCGAAATTAACATCAAATTTAGTAGCGTCACCATTATATGTTTTAGTGATTTTAGGCAGCTAATCGTCTGATAAAAAACGTTATATGAAACTTCTGGCTAGGAGCTGCAACAGTTATTTGGTTGTCAACAGTTTCAACACCATCAATATTTTCTATAGCCAAAACAACTTTTTCTGAATCTGCTTGTTTGTTAACTTCGCCACTTAAAACTACAGAATCATTGCCATCACTCAAACTTTTAAATTTTTAAAAGCTAAACCTAATGCTTGAACATGAGCTAATAAAGCACTAGCTTTTGATTGTGCTACTTCTTCTGTCGGAGCATTTTCTTCTTTTGGTTCAAATAATTTTCCAGCACCTTTAACAAACGAAAACAATCTTATAATTATGTTTTTAGTTTTTAGTTTTTAAAATTTAAAAATCAAATTATTGTCAGCATATTAATTTTTAAATATTAAGTTAAAGTTATCTTAATAAATTATTATTAGCACTCCTATTGTTTTTAATTTTTTAAAAATAAATTATATTCGCACCACTAAAAAATAAAATCATGAAAAAAATAATTTTATCCTTAATTGTTTCAATAATGCTTGTTCCAACAAGTGTTAAAGCAGATGAAGGAATGTGGTTTCTAATGTTCATAGAACGTTTAAATCATAGAGATATGCAAAAATTAGGTTTGCAACTAACTGCTCAAGAAATTTACAGTATCAACCACCATAGTTTAAAAGATGCTATCGTTCAATTTAATGGTGGTTGTACTGCCGAAGTAATTTCAAAAGAAGGATTAGTATTAACAAATCACCACTGTGGTTACGATGCAATCGCTGAGCTTTCTACCGCTGAAAAAAATCTTCTAAAAGATGGGTTCTGGGCAGAAAACAGAAAAGCAGAAATTAAACCTTCTAGTTTATTCGTGCGTTTCTTCGTTCGTATGGACGATTGTTCTAAACGTATTTTAGCAAAAGTGAACTCTTCAATGACAGAATTGGAACGTGAAGCAGCTATCAATAAAGAGATTTCTTTAATCGAAAAAGAAAATAACGAAGGAGGAAAATATACAGTTTCTGTTCGCCCTTTCTTTCAAGGAAATGAATACTATTATTTCGTTTACCAAGATTACAAAGATGTTCGTTTAGTAGGAACTCCTCCTGAAAGTTTAGGAAAATTTGGTGGTGATACTGACAACTGGGAATGGCCACGCCACACTGCCGATTTCTCTATGTTTCGTATTTACGGAGATGCTAACGGAAATCCAGCAGATTATGATGCTAATAATGTTCCGTTAAAACCAAAACACTATTTGCCTGTTAATTTAGGAGGCGTAAAAGAAAATGATTTTGCGATGATTTTGGGTTATCCAGGCCGTACCAACCGTTGGATGCCAGCTGGAGGAATCGAGCAAAACGTTAAATTTGCTTATCCTGCATGGGTTGAAGGCGCAAAAACTGGAATGGATAATATGAAGAAATACATGGATCAAAGCGAAGCGCTCAATCTTGTATATGCTTCAAAATATGCAGGTACTGCAAACTACTGGAAAAACCGTCAAGGAATGATTGATGCGTTATCTAAATTTGGTACTGCAAAATCTAAAGCTGCTCAAGAAGCTAAATTTAACAAATGGGCAAACTTACCAGCAAATAAAGCTAAATACGGAAATGTAGTTTCAAATATCAATAAATTCTACGCTTTAACAAACGAAAAAGCACGTCACGATAACTATTTGCAACAATTGTTCAGAACTACTGCTTTCGGTACTATTGGAAGAACTTTAGGAAAGCAAATGGATGCATATGCTAAAGGTGATGCTGTAAAACGTGCTCAATTGGCTCCATCAATTTCTGAAATGTCAGAAGAAATGTTTAAAGAATTGCATGTTCCTGCTGAAAAAGATATTATGATTGCGCAATTAAAATTGTATGCAACTAAATCTGCAGGTTACGCTATTGCTCCAGCAGTAGATAAATTAGCCAAAGAGAATAACAATGATTTTACTAAATATGTAAATGCCGCTTTCGACTTAAGTATTTTTACTTCAAAAGAAAGAATCAATGCTTTCTTAGCATTGCCAAGTCAAGGTTTGTTAGATAATGATCCTTTGTATGCATTGTCAAACGATATGTTGACACACTTTACATCAAAATCTGATGCTATTGCAAAAGCGCAAAACGATTATGGATCTTCATTCCGTTTATTAGTTGAAGGATTAAGAGAATCAAAAATTGGTGCTATCAAATATCCAGATGCAAATTCTACTTTGCGTTTAACTTACGGAAAAGTACGTTCGTTACCAGCTGACAAACGTAATGATGCTAAAGTAAATAACTATACGACTCTTGATGGTCAAGTAAAAAAATACAAAAAAGGAGATCAGGAATTTGATTTACCAGTTCGTGTATTAGAAATGAATAAGAACAAAGATTTTGGTCGTTTTGCAGATAAAGATGGTTCACTTCACGTGAATTTCTTAACAGATAATGATATTACAGGAGGTAACTCAGGCTCACCGGTTCTTAACGGAAAAGGAGAATTAATTGGTCTTGCTTTCGACGGAAATATTGAAGCTATGGCAGGTGATGTTATTTTTGATTCTAAATTACAAAGAACTATCAACGTAGATATTCGTTATGTACTTTGGGTAATCGAGAATTTCTCAGGAGCAAAACATATTGTTGATGAAATGACTTTGGTTAAGTAATCAACAAGCAAAATAAATAAAATTGAACCGTTCCATTCTTGGAGCGGTTTTTTTATTGATAGTATTTCCTTACTTTTGAAAAATGAAACAAATAATAATTGTTTTTCTGTTGTTCCCAATGCTTGTTTGGTCGCAAACATCATTCGAAAAAGCCAAAAACCTTTTCGAACAAGGAAAATATGCTTTAGCAGAGCCATTGTTTCAAAACGATTTGAAAGAAAATCCAACTAATTCAAAAACTATTGAATATTTAGGTGATATTTCTGGATATGAACAAAAATGGAACAATGCGATTTATTATTATAGTAAACTGAAAACTACTTTTCCTAAAAATGCTAATTATTGGTATAAATTTGGTGGTGCATTAGGATTGAAAGCTAAATCTATCAATAAATTTAAAGCAGTAGGAATGATTGATGATATTGAAAATGCCTTTTTAACCGCTGCAAAACTTGATTCAAAACATATAGAAACGCGTTGGGCATTGGTGATTTTTTATGTCGAATTGCCAGGAATTATTGGTGGGAGCGAAACAAAAGCTCAGAAATACGCCAATGAACTAATTTCTATTTCAAAAGTAGATGGTTATCTCGCAAAAGGTTATATAGATGTTTATTTTAAAAGATATCAAGATGCAGAAAAAAATTATAAGAAAGCCAGAGAAATTGGTAATTCAAAAACTACGTTCAATAAATTATATGATTTATATTTGAATAAATTGAAAGACAAACAAAAAGCTCAAAAATTAAAAGAAGAATTCGATAAAATGGTTTAATCGTTACTCCGATTAAACTAATTAATAAATCAATAAAAATGCGTACACATTTTATCGCCATTGGCGGGAGCGCGATGCACAATTTAGCATTGGCATTACATAATAAAGGATATCAAGTTACAGGAAGTGATGATGCTATTTTCGAGCCATCAAAATCTCGTTTAGAAAAAAAAGGACTTATGCCTTTAGAACTTGGATGGTTTCCTGAAAAAATCGTGTCGGATATCGAGTCTGTAATTCTTGGAATGCATGCAAAAGCAGATAATCCAGAATTGCTAAAAGCACAAGAATTAGGGCTAAAAATATATTCGTATCCAGAATTTTTATATGAACAATCTAAAAATAAAACACGAGTAGTTATTGGTGGTTCTCACGGAAAAACAACCATTACGTCTATGATTTTACATGTGATGCATTATCATAATATCGAAGTCGATTATATGGTTGGTGCACAATTAGAAGGTTTTGATACGATGGTACATCTTACAGAAGAAAATGATTTTATGGTTTTAGAAGGCGACGAATATTTGTCTTCACCTATCGACAGAAAGCCAAAATTCCATTTGTACCAACCTAATATCGCGTTAATTTCGGGTATTGCTTGGGATCATATAAATGTTTTTCCAACGTATGAAAATTATGTAGAGCAATTCGAAATTTTTATTCAAAAAATTACCAATGGCGGAATTCTAGTTTACAACGAAGACGATTCGGAAGTAAAAAGAGTTGCCGAAGCTTCGACAAATCCTATCAGACGAATTCCTTATCACACGCCAAAATATTCGGTAAATGACGGAATAACTTTGCTAGAAACACCAGAAGGAGATATGCCAATCGAAGTTTTTGGAGCACATAATCTTAATAATCTGGCTGGAGCCAAATGGATTTGCCAAAACATGGGTGTCGATGAAGCCGATTTTTACGAAGCCATTGCTAGTTTCAAAGGAGCATCAAAAAGATTAGAAAAAATTGCTGAAAGCAAAACAAAAGTAGCGTATAAAGATTTTGCGCATTCACCAAGTAAAGTTGCCGCCACAACCAAAGCTGTAAAAGAACAATATCCTAACAGAAATGTTGTCGCTTGTTTAGAGCTTCATACTTATAGTAGTTTGAATGCTGAGTTTCTTAAAGAATATGAAGGCGCATTAGAATATGCCGATGTTGCCGTTGTTTTCTATTCGCCAGATGCAGTAAAAATAAAACAACTCGAAGAAGTTACGTACGAGCAAATTGCAAAAGCATTTAATAGAGAAGATTTAATCATTTATACCAATCCAAAAGATTTTAAAGATTATTTATTTAATCTTAATTTAGAAAATTCTGCCTTATTATTAATGAGTTCAGGAAATTATGGAGGTTTAAATTTTGATGAGGTTAAAGAGTTAATAGGTTAATGAAAGAAGTAAGATATAGGTCTAAAATAAACAAAATAGATATTATTAC
>NZ_JAYURN010000109.1:0-36309 GCF_043756175.1 Flavobacterium sp. | reverse complement strand
TCTTTTTCAGCAATATCAATCATCATATCAAAAATGATGGCTTTCTTATCGGCAACAAAAGCTTGTTGTTCTAAAAATGTTTTCTGCTTCTCTAGAAGTTTAACTTGTACTTCGAGTTCCATTACCTTCTGCTCTGGTGATTTCCCATACTAAATGGTGTTTGATTTTCCCAATCAAAGTTAGCAAACTTTCTCAACCATTGTACAATTGTGGAACGGGATTGAATAGAATATTCTTTTTTAATCGTGAAATAGTGGTTATTCTTTGTTCTATTTCTTGAACAATTTGTAATTTAAAAGACATACTTTAGTCTTTTGGAGTGCGCTTTACATAGCGAGGTTCCTGGGTGTGTTCCATCACGATGAATTTATGTATCGGTATTTTAGGACAAGACAGTAGCACTCGAACTGAAAAATAAAAATGACATTGCAAATATTAAGTCAAACATGAATCTAAAAGGTTATCATTTTCAATATATTAATGAAAACGAAGATTTATTTGCGCAATTTGTTGGTTAGTTTAAATGATTTTGGGTTTTTCGGAGTTATTTTACACTGTAAAATGAGAGTTATATTGCGAAATAGCAAAAGATTTACCTAGGTAGGTTTCAAATGGAGTATTGCCTCACAAACTATGTTGGGGACGAACGGTGTATTAATTATCTATTAAAAAGGGTTGTTTTTTCAAGAATTGTTTACTTGTAAATCTTTTAAATTTTTTATTTTTCATCTTTAAAGCAGTAACAAATTTGTATGAGTTCATGTTAAATGAATTTGATAAAATCAAATAATAAAAAACAAATCAAGAACAAAAAGTGTTTAATCAAATATTGCTCCAAAAGTATTTTATAAGAAATAAAAAAAGGTTTTAATCATCATTTTATAACTTTCGTTAACTAAATGTAGACTAAAACCATTGTATTGTACTGCAAAATTGGAGTTTTTGTGGGCGATGAGGGGTTCGAACCCCCGACCCCCTCGGTGTAAACGAGGTGCTCTGAACCAGCTGAGCTAATCGCCCTTATTGGGATTGCAAATATAACGCTTGATTTTATATAAACAACCTTTTTTTGAAATAAATTATTGTTTTTTTATCTCTCTCAAAACAACCTTATCCTCATAATTTTCTATAATTACTTCAATAGGTTGGTTTTTAGTGGTTTTACCTATAATTGTATATAACTTACCTTTTGAAATTTCAAGATTACTTCGATCAAAATCGACATCGCCATATTGTAAAGTATTCTTAACATCGATTGTATCTAACCAATCTTCTGCTAACTCTTTTGAAGCAATATCAGAATAATAAAATGGCTTTGATCTTAAATTATTTAAAACCCTATCGTTAGGGAAATAAGTACAACGGGTGTTTTTTCTGTTTAAGACAAAAAATAAAAAAACACAACCAACTAGGAATCCAAAAAGATAATAACTTAATCTATAAGAAAATTTCATTTTATATAATTTTCAGCAAAAGTAGCTAGAATTAACCAAATTTTGAATCTAAAATACAATTAAATTTATATCGCGATAAGTCAAATCGAACCATTCACCAATCGTTTTGTTGGTTAGAATTCCGTGGTAAAAATAAACTCCGTTTTTTAGACCTGAATCGCAACGAATTGCACTTTCTATTCCTCCATCATCAGCAATTTGAAGCAAATAGGGCGTGATAATATTACTGATGGATAAAGATGCGGTTTTAGAATATCTAGATGGAATATTGGGTACACAATAATGAATAACTCCGTTTTTTATAAAAGTAGGGTTTTCATGAGTCGTAATTTCTGAAGTTTCGAAACAACCGCCAGTATCAATACTCACATCGACTATAACAGCTCCTTTTTTCATGTGTTCTACCATAGTTTCAGTCACTACAATTGGTGTGCGATATTTTCCTCGCATTGCACCAATAGCAACATCGCAACGTTGTAATGATTTTAGTAATGTTTTATTTTGAATGGTTGATGTAAAAATCCTCTGATTCAAATTATTTTGTAAACGACGTAATTTTGTTATTGAATTATCAAAAACCTTTACACTTGCACCCAATCCTATAGCGGTTCTGGCTGCAAATTCTGCAACTGTTCCTGCTCCAAGAATAACAACTTCAGTAGGAGGTACGCCTGTTATGTTTCCAAAAAGCGATCCGTTTCCAAATTTACTTGCAGTTAGTAATTCGGCTGCAACAAGTACTGATGCTGTTCCTGCAATTTCGCTCAACGATTTTACAGCTGGAAAAGAACCATCTTCATCTTTAATATATTCGAAGGCTAAGGCGGTTATTTTTTTCTTTTTTAAGGCTTCAAAATACTCTTTCCTTCTTGTTTTTAGCTGAATAGCCGAAATAATAATTGTTTTAGGATTCATCATTTCGATTTCGACTAGTGTTGCAGGTTCCACTTTTAGAATAATTGGACAACCCAAAACTTTTTTAGTATCGTTGGTTATTTCTGCTCCTGCATCACTATAATTTTTGTCAGAATAACTCGAATTTTCTCCAGCACCAGCTTCTATTAAAACCCTGTGACCATGGCAAGTCATTGCATTTACAGCATCTGGAGTTAGGCAAATTCGACGTTCCTGATAAGAAGTTTCTTTGGGAATACCAATAAAAAGTTCGCTCTTGTGCTTAGCTATTTCTAATTTTTCTTCTTGCGGAAGTAAATCTTGTTTGCTAAAAGGTGTAATGGCCATGTTTTAAACTTATTTGGCACAAATTACGAAAATTTATTACATTTCTTTAAGTTCAATCAATCTTTTATCATTATTTAAAACAGAAATTGTAATCACCGAATGTTTTTCAGGAATTAAATCGGGTATTTTTTCTGACCATTCGATAAAACACCAATTCCCTGAATATAAATAATCTTCAATTCCCATATCAAGCGCTTCGTTTTGGTTTTTTAATCGATATACATCAAAATGATAAACTAATTGTTTATCATTTATTTGATATTCATTTACCAAAGAAAAAGTTGGGCTGCTTGTAGGGTTTTTGACTCCTAATTGTTTGCATAAAACTTTGATGAAAGTTGTTTTTCCAGCACCCATTTCCCCATTAAAAAGGATTACTTTTTCTGGATTGGAATCTAAAATTTGTTTTGCAACAGACTCTATTTCGTCGAGATTAAATTCTATTTTCATTTTATTTCTTAGGACTAAATACTAAAAAGGGGACAATAACTTCTTCGAGCGAAATTCCACCGTGTTGGTAGGTATTTCGGTAATAACTCACATAATGATTGTAATTATTTACATAAGCCAAAAAGAAATCATTTTTTGCAAAAATATAAACACTTGTCATATTTATAGATGGCAAACCAATTTTTTTAGGGTCTTTTACAGCATAAACGTCTTTATTTTCGTAAGTTAAACTTCGTCCAGTTTTGTAACGCAAATTGAGACTCGTGTTTTTATCTCCAATTACTTTCGACGGATTTTTACAATTTATTGTACCGTGGTCGGTTGTAATAATAAGTTTAAATCCTAGCTTTTGTGCTTGTTGAATAATTTCTAATAAGGGCGAATTTTTAAACCAACTTAAGGTTAATGAACGATATGCTTTATCATCTGAAGCCAATTCTTTTACCACATCCATATCAGTTTTGGCATGCGATAACATATCTATAAAGTTGTAAACGACTGTAACTAGTTTTTTATCTTTTAGAGATTTGAAATTTTCCGCTAGTTTTTTTCCGTTATTTAAATTGGTGATTTTAAAATATTCTTGCTCAATATTTAAACCATTACGTTTTAATTGTGCAGTAAGGAATTCAGCTTCATATAAATTTTTCCCACCATCTTCAACATCATTTTTCCAGTATTGTGGGAACTGTTTCTCCATTTCCGATGGCAATAAACCAGAGAAAATCGCATTTCTAGCATATTGCGTAGCTGTTGGAAGTATTGCAAAATAAGGAACTTCACTCTCTAGTTTGTAATGATTGTTAACTACACTTTCAAAAGATTTCCATTGGTCATAACGCAAATTATCAATTACTACAAAAAGTACGTTTTCTTCTTTTTTAAGTTCTGGAATAACTAATTTTTTGAATAAATCATGAGATTGTACTGGTTTGTCAGCTTTTGGCTCGAACCAATCCTCGTAGTTTTTTTCGATAAATTTTCCGAACAAATTATTTGCTTCTGCTTTTTGAGATTCCAGAATTTGAAACATATTTTGGTCATCTATATTCTCTAGTTCGAGTTCCCAAAATATTAGTTTTTTGTAAAAATCTACCCATTCTTCATAGGAATTTACCATCGACATTTCCATCGATATTTTACGAAATTCTTTCTGATAATCTAAAGTTGTTTTTTCAGAAATTAAACGAGAATGGTCTAAATTTTTCTTCAAACTCAATAATATCTGATTGGGATTGACAGGTTTTATTAAATAATCGGCAATTTTAGATCCAATCGCTTCTTCCATAATGTATTCTTCTTCACTTTTTGTAATCATAATTACAGGTATTGAAGATTTTTTTTCTTTCATTTCTGCTAATGTTTCCAAACCTGACATTCCAGGCATATTTTCGTCAAGAAAAACAATATCAAAATTCTCTTCTTGAAATATATCTATAGCATCACGACCATTATTACAGGTAGTTACAGTGTAATTTTTTTTTTCTAGAAATATAATATGTGGTTTTAGTAAATCGATTTCGTCGTCTACCCAAAGTATTTTAATGCTGTTCATAGCGTTATTTATGTTTTGAAGGTGCAATTTAATACTTATTAAACATAGGATTCTTAATTTTATTGTAAAATTAGAATGTAAGTTTTTAATACTTTCCCATAAACTTATATCTTTGAAGTATTATCAAATAATTTAACTATGAAATTTAATACAATTGCTTTACTTTTTTCAGGAGTAATTATGCTAACAGCAAGTTGCAAAAAGGAGAATGACTTCGACCCCAATGCTCCTGATGCGTTGACAACAAATCGTGATACATTAGTAAATCCTTCAGACGATTTTTTTATGTATGCAAACGGAGGTTGGTTTAAACAAAATCCTATTCCAAATTCTGAACGTAGCAACGGAATTTTTAGAACTATCCAAGATACAATAAACAATCAGGTAAAACAAATTTGTGAAAAATCGGCTGCTGCCAATGCAGATAAGGGTAGTAACAAACAAAAAATAGGTGATTTTTATGCTTCAGGAATGGACACCATTGCTATTAATAAAGCAGGTTTAACACCACTAAAAGGAGAGTTAGCTAAGATTGATGCAATTACCGATGTTCCTTCATTATTATCAGCAATGGCTCATTTGCATACGATTGGTGCAAGTCCAGCATTTTCTACTTATGTTGGCCAAGATGATAAAATAAGTACAAAGTATGCTGTATTTTTCTCTCAAGGTGGTTTAGGTCTTGGTAATAGAGATTACTATTTTAATACGGATAAAGAAACGGTAAATATTCGTTATGAATATGTTAAACACCTTGAAGCGATGTCTAAATTGATGGGGAATACTGATTTTGTTGCTAAAAACAGTGCTATTACCATTATGAAATTAGAAACCGATTTAGCAAAAGCTTCTAGAAAATTGGAAGCGCTTCGTGATCCAATTAAGAACTATAATAAAATGAGTGTTGCAGATTTGAATACAATCACAACAAACATGGCTTGGAACAAAACATTGCCATTAATGGGGATTAACAAAGCAGATTCTGTAATTGTTGGCCAACCAGAATTTTACAAAGCATTGAATACTATGATAAAAAGTTATTCTATAGCTGATTGGAAAACGTATCTAAAATGGGATTTAGAAAATACTTTTGCAACTTATTTAGGAAGTGCTATCGAAAAACAAAATTTCAAATTTTATTCGACTGTTTTAAGTGGAGTTGCCACTCAAAAACCTCGTTGGAAAAGAGTAGTAGAACAAACAGATGGATCATTAGGAGAATTAATTGGTCAAGTTTATGTTGATGAATATTTACCAAAAGGAACTAAAGAAAAATTGCTCGAAATAGGAAATAATATTCGTGATGTATATGCAGAGCACATCAAAAAAATAGATTGGATGAGCGAGCCAACTAAGAAAAAAGCATTAAGTAAGCTATCAAAAATAGTTATGAAAGTAGGTTTTCCAGACAAATGGAAAGACATGAGTTCTGTAACTATTACTAAAAATTCTTATTGTGCTAATGTGATGGCTGTAAATAAATGGTCACACAACGATATGGTTTCAAAATACGGAAAACCAGTAGATAGAACCGAATGGGGAATGTTTCCTCAAACTTATAATGCTTATTATAACCCAAGTAATAATGAAATTTGTGTACCAGCTTGTAATATTTTAGTTCCTGGTTTTGAAGGACGTATGCCAGATGATGCTGTCTTGTACGGAATTATTGGTGGTTCTACTTTTGGACATGAAATCACACATGGATTCGATGATCAAGGAAGTCAGTATGACGAAAACGGAAATTTAAACAACTGGTGGACAGCTGAAGATTTGAAAAAATTTCAAGCCAAAACAAAACTGATTGTAGCTCAATTTAACAAATACGAAGCTTTGCCAACTAAATTTGTAAATGGCGATGCAACTCAAGGCGAAAACATTGCCGATTTAGGTGGAGTTGTCATGGGTTACGAAGCATTTAAGAAAACGCCTCAATACAAAACCAATCAGAAAATTGCAAAATTATCACCAGACCAACGTTATTTCTTGGCTTATGGTTATGCGTGGATGGTAAATATTAAAAAAGAATCATTAGCACAACAAATGATGACCGATGTACATGCACCAGCAAAATTCAGAATTAACGGTCCATTAAGTAATATTCCTGAATTTTATAAAACTTTTAATATAAAAGAAGGAAGTAAAATGAGATTGCCAGAAAACGAACGTGTTGTTATTTGGTAGTATTTCGAAATGTTATAAACATAAAGAAACGAGGCAATTGCCTCGTTTCTTTATGTTTATAAATTAGTTTTCTTGCTGTTTCTTTCGTGTCTTTTGTATTAAATTAATTTTCTTACAACAAGAAACTAACACCCAAAACTATATTTCTTCCAATATTAGGAATACCATCGGTTTTTAGCCTAGAAAGATGAGAAATATATCTTTTGTCTAACATATTATTTGCATTTATAGAAACATCAAAGTTAGCTTTATTAAGGTGTACATTTCCTCCTAAACCTAGATTCACTAAGGTATAATCCTTACTTTTTGTTTCAAAAGTACTGTTGTTATTTTGTTTGAAAATACTTTCAATATTTACTGTTGCAAATCCTTTTTTAATCCAATTATTCATATTAAATTCAGTACGAATATTATTATTCCATTTGTTTGCAGGAATAAGAGGTAAATATTCTCCATTTTTTTTCTGACCAGTTACAGTTTCAAAACTACTAGTAATATGCAACCAATCTAACGGATGAGGATGAAAATGAATACCAAATTCTCCCCCGTATAATTTTGCATTGGTTTGAATATAATCGTACACATCGTTTCCATCGATTATATTTCCGTTCGGGGAGATAAATATATAGTTGTTAATGTGATTGTAAAAACCATTTGCGAAAAATTCGAAATGTGAGTTTCCGTATTCTAGATTTAAATCAGTTTGAATATTCTGTTCATTTTTTAGGTTAGAATTTCCAATCTCGTATCGATTGCTTCCTTCATGAACACCGTTTGAGGTTAATTCTGCCAAGTTTGGAGATCTAAATCCTGAGGCAACATTAAATCTAAAAGATAAATTGTCTGTTAGTTTTGTTTTGTAACCCAAAGAAGCATTAAAACTAGTATATTTTTTGTTGATGGCTTCAAAATAACCTTCTTCTCCTATAATTCCATGAGTTTCGGTATTAATTTTTCTTGTATCAAAACGAAATCCAGCTTGTATTACATTCGATTTCCATTCGTAATTAGATGTTGCCAAAGCTCCGATGTCATTGGTATTAGCATCAGGAATTAATAATTCTGTGCCCAAATTTTTATTGGTTTGACTCATTCCTTGTACACCAATAATGGTTTCTAATTTTCCGATTTTTGGTAAATAATATTTTAAATCATAGTTTAAAGTATTCAAATTCATATCTAAAACAGGAATTGTACTGTCTGCAAATTCCTTACGACTGTTAGAGATATAACCAAAATCGGCATCAAATTTCGAATTTTTGAAGAAAAAATTATTATGCAAACTTAAAATATGATTTACAACACCTTGTCTAGGATAATCAGGATCTCTCTTTCTAGTTTGTAAACCTATTTCTTCTGGAATTCCTAAATTTAAATTATTCAAATTATAACGTAAAACACTCGAGAATTTAGAATTGCTATAACCTAGAGCAGTTTTTACATCAGCTTCTTCAAAACGGGTATTGGTAACTAAACTATTATTCGGAACTTTATAATCTCCATGGTTATTATAGCCACCACGAATTAAAAACTTCCAATTTTCGGAAGATGATTTCAGTCCAAATGAAGTATTGCTTCCTTGCGTATTCGAAAAATATTTTTGACTAAAATCTGCTGAATAGGAATTGGGTTTGGCAAATTTTTCAGGGTTAAAGTACAAAACACCACCCAACGCATCAGAGCCATAAAGTAATGAAGCAGGTCCCTTTATAACTTCGACACTTTCTATTCCGCTATCGCTAAGTCCCAAACCATGTTCTTCGCCAAATTGCTGATTTTCTAATCGAACACCTTGTGTGTAAACCAAAACTCGATTGCCGCTTAACCCTCGAATAACAGGTTTTCCTATAGATGTTCCTGTAGATACTTGAGAAACTCCAGGAATTGAAGACAATCCTTCCATTAGCGTTGTAGCTCCTTTTTGTTGCAATTCTTTGATGCTTTTGTGTTCGATTTTCATCACATTTTGCGATTGAATTTTGTTAAAAGCATTGGATGATATTTTAACTTCATCCATTACATAAGGCTTGTCTTTATGGAGAGTGTCTTGTACGATTTGGGCATGAAGCATAACCGAAAACCCTAAGAATAGGGCAATTAAAAATGATTTCATATTAAATGATATTTTATTGTTTAAAATAAGTTGATTTTATTACTGAAACATTTCAGTAATAATAAATTAAACGATAAAAACGGGAGGAGCTCGAAGCGCAAAAAGACTTCCTTTAAAAAAATTGTTTATTTCTCTAGAATATAAAAAAGAATATCCAGTAGAAATTTGTTTTTTTATGAATTGAAAATAAGAAATATTAGAGGTAACAAATCCACCTAGAGTAAAATTACAAACAAAACAGTGGTCAAAATTATGATGTTGGTGGGTAATTTGAGAGCCTGAAGTTGGTTTGTGAAGGCAATGTTTTTCAGAAATTTGCTTTACCAAATGCTCATAACTATGTACCGATTGAAATAGTATCGAAAACAATACCACAATCGCTAATAATGAATTTATGATGACAAATTTCTTTTTCATACGAGGCAAATGTAATGAATATTAATTATCTTTATGAAAAAAGCAGCTCAATAAATTAGAGCTGCCTTCCAACTAACAAATTGACCAACCAAAGTCAATTTCTTTTAATATAGTTATTTATGAAATGTAATTTCGTTGTCTAATTCGACAAACTGTTTCTCAATCGGAAAATTATCATTTGTATCAAACATTTTATTTTGCATTAACATGATTTCTTCTTCGTTGCAAAGGCATTTTTCTAATTTCGAACGGACATCATTTTCATTCAAATTAATGCCAATAAAAACAATTTCGTTCATTCTGTCTCCAAATTCCATTGTCCAACGCTCTTCTATAATATCTTGATTGTCAACAAAATTTTGAAATTTAATTCGTTCAGAAAAAGGCATACTTGCCCACCAAACACCTGCTCCTTCTGCTTTAGACGAACCGCCAGCTTGGCTCCAATTAATGGCTTGTGCTGGTCGTGATGCTAACCAAAATAAGCCTTAACTTCTTATTATACTATTTGGGAAAGCGTTGTTTATAAAATTCCAAAATCGTTGTGGATGAAATGGTTTTTGGTCACGGAAGACAAAGGATGAAATGCCATACTCTTCAGTTTCCGGTGTGTGAATGCCTTCGAGTTCTTGCATCCAACCTGCCGAGGTTTCGGCTTCTTCATAATTGAATAATCCTGTATTTATAATTTCGTTTAGATTAACTTTCCCATATTCAGATGTTATAATTTTTGCGATAGGATTAAGCTTTTTTATAGTTGCTAACAAAATTTCTCGTTGCTTCTGGGTAATTAAGTCAATCTTGTTTAGTATAATTACATTTGCAAATTCGATTTGATCAACTAGTAAATTTAATCGTTCGGTTATCATTTTCGATATTGGTTGCTTTTATTTCCTCGAGTGATTGTGCTGAACTAAAATCTCTGAAAAAGTTAAAACCATCAACAACAGTTACCATTGTATCTACATAACTAAAACGAGATAAATCTATATTTTCGTCTTCGTTTACAAACGAGAAAGTTTGTGCCACAGGAATTGGTTCAGAAATGCCAGTGCTTTCGATTAATAAATAATCAAAACGATTTTCTTTAGCCAATTTTTCTACTTCGATCATTAAATCTTCACGCAACGTGCAACAAATACAACCATTGCTCATTTCGACCAGTTTTTCTTCGGTTCGAGAAAGTGTCATTTCGTTTTTGACTAATTGAGCGTCTATGTTTACTTCGCTCATATCGTTTACTATTACGGCGACTTTCAACCCTTCTTTATTATGAAGAATATGATTTAATAAAGTGGTTTTTCCTGCTCCAAGAAAACCTGAAAGTACGGTTACGGGTAGTTTTTTCAATGTTTTTGATGATTAATTTTTAAAAGAGTTATATTACTAACTAATGAGATTTTGTAGTCAATTTTTTTGTAACTATCTTGAAATAAATAGTACCCTTGTTTGTTATAATAGCATCATAAAAATATGCCTCCCTTATATATAATTTTTGCATAATTGGATTTAGTTTCAAAAAACGAAGTACATCATATTCTTCTTCAACAGAATCTACTTTATATGCCGTTTCAATAGATTTGCCGTTGCCAGATTTTAATATCCTATTAATTTTTATAGGAGGAGTAGGAATAAATGCCATTAATGAAATGGAAAGAGATAATAGGATAAATACGTGTCTCATATTTTTTTATTGCAATTAAGTTGCAAATATAAGATAGTTTTTCAATAACGCAACATTGTTGCGATAATTTTAATTTAAAAATGTAATATTATATTTATGTTATTTTAGAAAGAATTAGGATTCATTTATATTATTTTAAAATTGCTATTTTATATAATTGTTTTGCCTAAATAATTAATTGTAAGTATAAAGCGTCTTATTGTAACTGTACATTCATAAAACCGTGGCCTGAAACCGCAAATTTAGTTTGTCTTTCAACTTTTGTAACACGTTTAATTACATTTCCTGTAGTGCTAACCAGATAATGATTTTAGCCTTCTGGCTTTTGATGTTGTAGGGCGTATTCGTTTCCTGCTAAATACACGTTTATCTTGTGTTTTTCAAAAATGGGGAAAAATGTTTTACTAACATCAAGTATCTTATCTCGATTTGCATCAATTCTATAGATTGGATGTTGGCCAAGTACTATTTTCTATGTAGCTGTGGTTGTTTCAAGAGTATTTTCTAACCAAGTAATTTGTGTTGTATAATCTTTTTTTTCAAGATCACTATGGCTCTTTCTAATTAATGTTTCATCAAATATTTGTCACCAATTAGTTTAGCTTAGATAGTGTTTTGATGTAAATTACTAGAATTTAAGGTGAGTATAAACAAAAATATTAGTAAAGTTGTATTTTTGATTCTAATGATGCTTCTGATTGTTGAAATTTAATAAATGCTCAGTAATCATTCCGATTCCACCAATTAAAATCAGACATAAATCATTATTCAAAATTATTTCTAAAATGACTCCGATTATTACTAAAAGAATAGAAAATCCTAGAATAATTTTAATTTTTTTAGTTGTATTACTCAAAATTATTTTAGAAACTATGAACATTCCAATACATGCAAATGCAACAACTAACCAGTAATTTTGAATAAATCCAATAGGAAGAATTGTCAATAATGGAAAAATTAAGCAGTGTGCTAGACAAATTGTTGCGCTGGAAATTCCTAAAATATCTAAAATTGAAGTTGGTTTTAGTTTCATTTATAATTATATTTGCTTATTGCAATTAAATTGCAAATATATAATAATCATCTTCATTAACGCAATTTTATTGCATTAATAATTAACATAATATGAAAACTACTAGAAAAACTGCTGCAAAAACGGCAATTTTAGAGTTAATAACTAATTCAGAGGTTGCATTATCACATATAGAAATTCAAAATTTATTGGGTAGCATTTGTGATAGAGTTACGATTTATAGGGTTCTTGATAGGTTGGTTTATGAAGATTCAATACATAAAATAGCAACTCTAGATGGAACTATAAAATATGCTAGTTGTAATCATCAAAATGAAAATCATACTCATTCGCATCAGCATATTCATTTTAATTGTGAGAAATGTTTGTCTGTAACCTGTTTAGAAAATGTAGAACCCATTTTTAAAATTTCTGAAAAATATAAAGTAAAAGAAATGAATTTTACGTTGACAGGATTATGCCCTAATTGTAATTAGTAGTTTATAAAAATTAAAAATCCGTTTCACTAAAATAGCAAAACGGATTTTAATAAATATTTTATATTTTTTACACTAAACTATTCTTAACTAAATATTCAGCAATTTGTATTGTATTTGTAGCAGCTCCTTTACGAAGATTATCAGCAACAATCCACATGTTTATTGAGTTGGGTTGGCTTTCGTCACGACGAATTCTTCCAACAAAAACATCATCTTTTCCTTGTGCATACATGGGCATCGGATAGGTGTAAGTGTCATTATTATCTTGCACTACAACTCCTGGTGTATTGTGCAAAAGCTGACGCACTTCATTCACATCAAAATCATTAGAAAACTCGACGTTTACGGCTTCGCTATGTCCTCCAACAATTGGCACACGAACAGCAGTAGCAGTTACGGCAATAGTTCTATCATCTAATATTTTTTGAGTTTCGCGAACCAATTTCATTTCTTCTTTGGTATAACCATTTTCTTCAAAACTATCACATTGTGGAATGGCATTTCTGTGAATTGGATATTTATAAGCCATTTCACCTGAAACTCCTGCATATTCATTTTCTAGTTGTTGTACAGCTTTTACTCCAGTACCTGTAATAGACTGATAAGTTGAAACAATGACACGTTTAATATTGTATTTTTTATGTAAAGGAGCTAAAACCATCACCAATTGAATAGTGGAACAGTTTGCATTTGGAATAATTTTGTCTTCTTTTGTTAATATAGAAGCGTTTATTTCTGGAACAACCAGTTTTTTAGTTGGATCCATTCTCCAAGCTGATGAATTATCGATTACAGTTGTACCAGCTGCGGCAAATTTTGGTGCCCATTCTAAAGAAGTTTCTCCACCAGCAGAAAATAAAGCAATATCAACTTTCATATCTACCGCGGTTTGCATTCCTACTACTTTATATTTTATACCTTTAAATTCTATTTCTTTTCCTACAGATCTCTCTGAAGCAACAGGAATCAATTCGGTTACAGGAAAATTTCTTTCGGCTAAAACTTGAAGCATTACTTCGCCAACCATTCCGGTTGCACCAACAACTGCAATTCTCATAATTTTTATATTAAATTTCGTAGTGCAAAAGTAATTAATAATTAAATTCAAAAACAAAAATCCTTTACAATAATGTATGTTTAGTGTTTACAATAGCATAAAAAAAAATTAAACTTTCATTTACGAAATGATAACATTACAAATAATTTAATAAAAGTCTAGATTCTCTACTTTTGCATCACACAACTAAAAATGAAAAAATGAAAAAAAATTATTTTGCTATGTTTTGCATAGTAATACAAAGCATGATGATGTCACAAACTACGCTTGTCAATACAGGTTCATCATGGAAATATTTAGACAATGGTTCTAATCAAGGTACTGCTTGGAGTGCAACAACAATAGATGAAACGAGTTGGTCACAAGGTAATGCTCAATTGGGTTATGGCGATGGAGATGAAGCAACCCTAGTTGGTTATGGTGCCAGTTCTACAAATAAATATATTACAACTTATTTTAGAAAAACATTTTCAGTTGCTGATGCGAGCTTGTTTTTAAATTATACTTTGAATGTAAAAAGAGATGATGGTGTAGCGGTTTATGTAAACGGTAATGAAGTTTATAGAAATAATCTGGCCGCAGCAGCATCAAATACAACTTTAGCAGCACTCGCAAGCGATGATGGAGCTACTTTTCAATCTGTAACATTACCAATAGGAACATTTGTAACAGGAAACAATACGATTGCTGTAGAAATTCATCAAAATGCAGCCAACAGCTCAGATATTAGCTTTGATCTTGGACTTGTCGGAAATATAACTGCTCCGCCAGTTGTTACTGCGCAAAAACATATTCGTTGGGGAACCTCAAAAAATCCTTTAGAAGGATTAACCATTTCATGGACAAATTCAACAGCAGCTACAACCGACCAAATAAAATGGGGATACACAAATTCTTATGAGCAAGGAATTACAAATATTGTTTCTAGAGCAGGTTATGCAGCGGCAACAAATAAATTTTTTAGTTTTACGTTTCCTGGAGTATTATCATCAAACGCAACAATATATTATTCGTTATATGATTCTGTAACTAGCACATGGACGACCCAAAAAACATATATAACTTCTCCTCCTTTAAATGTTAATGCTTTTTCTTTTGCAGCAGTAGGGGATAGTAGAACAAATGTAAGTGTTTGGAATAATGTTTCCACTTTAATAAATGGTAAAAATCCTGCATTTGTAGTTTTTAACGGTGATATTGTTGATACAGGTAGTTCAGCATCACAATGGGACGCTTGGTTTGACAATGGGACAAATTTAATCAACAATAAATTAATCCTTCATGCACAAGGAAACCACGATGTAGCTTCCGCATCTTACTATCAGAATATTTTTGATTTACCAAAAAACAATGTTCCTACGACTGAATTATATTATTCAGTTGATTATGGTGATGCTATTTTTATCTGTTTAAACTCTGAAACTCCAGCGGACACAGCCCAAAGAACTTGGCTTACAAACACTTTAGCAGCAAACGCAAGTAAAAAATGGAAAATCGTTTCGTTTCACAGACCTTTTTATACTGTAGGACCACACGCTGGCGAAATGGATGCCTATTGGAATACATGGTTTAAGGCATTTGATGATTATGGAGTAGATTTAATTTTAACTGGTCATGATCATTTGTATGAAAGATTTAAACCCATTAACAGAAATGTAAGTACAACTGCTCCTGTAGCAAATTATGGCAGTTTAGCTGGTGAAGGTAGATGCCAAGTGGTTTGTGGAGGTGCTGGAGCTCCTTTATATACAGCTGGAACTTCTTCATTATTACAATCGTTCAAATCAGATTATCATTATGTAATGTTTGATGTTACAAATACAACGCTGTGTGGTACTGTTTATGATGATTCTAATGTTGTTATCGATAATTTTTGCATCAACAAACCTTATTTATCTACGGATACTCCAAAAGGAATTTTTTATCCAATAAAGTTGTATCCAAATCCTGTTAAAGACATATTCAAAGTAGAATATTCTTCTCCAAATACAGGTGATGTGATAATAAATATATACGATATAAAAGGCAAGCTTGTAGCAACAGAAAAAGCAACAAAATCATCAACTGAATTTACATACAGTTATAATGCTACATCATTAAATGCAGGAGTATATGCTTTTGAAATTCAAATGGAAAATCAAAAAGACACTTCAATAATGATTCGTGAATAATTATAAAATGAATAACATATTAGAGAAATGTATTAGAGTTGGTGTTTTTGGTACCTTTTTAGGCCATGGAATAGTGGCATTGGGAATCAATCAAAAATGGATTCCATTACTTACCTGCTTTGGATTTACAGAAGAACAAGCAATCACTTTAATGCCGTATATTGGAATCGCAGATATTATTATCGCTTTTATAATTTTGGTTTACCCAATTCGTGTAGTAGTGGCATGGGCAATTTTATGGGCATTTATGACAGCACTAAGTAGACCCATATCTGGCGAAGTATTTGTTGAATTTGTGGAAAGAGCAGCTAATTGGTGTTTACCATTGGCATTACTCATAACACTAGGCATACCTACAAATTTTAAGAGTTGGTTACGAATTAGAGAGTAAAAAAAAAGGAGGATTTAAAATCCTCCTTTTTTTATTTATATAGTTTGAAACAATTTTATTTTTTTAATAAATCTCTAATTTGTGTCAATAATTCTTCTTGAGATGGTCCAACTGGAGCAGCAGGAGCAGCTTCTTCTTTCTTTTTCATAGAATTAAGACTTTTTACAATTAAAAAAATCACAAAGGCAATTACTAAAAAGCTAATTATTGCAGCTAAAAACTTACCATACAATATTCCTCCATCAGTTTTTAATCCAGCCAAATCTGCTACTTGAGCAGCTTTTAAAGCAGGGTTCAATAACGCAGGAGTAATTACATCTGATACTAATGATGTAACAATTGCACTAAATGCACCTCCAATAATAACTCCAACTGCTAAATCCATTACATTTCCTTTAGCAATAAAATCTTTAAATTCTGACAACATTCCCATAATTCGTTTGTTTTAAGTTAATTTATTTAGTTATAAAAAGCTAATTTAACATTTTATTTAAATAATAACCAAATATTATGAAATTATTCTCGATAAAAAATGCGTTTTACTCTACTAGAAATACTGGTTAATATTTCATAAGGAATAGTTCTTATAGCATTTGCAATGGTTGTAACTGATGGATTTTCACCAAAAATGATTACTTCATTTCCTTCAAAACAATTAATTTCTGTTACATCGACCATGAGCATATCCATACAAATACTTCCAATAATTGGTGCTTTTTCTTCATTAATTAGAACATAACCAATTCCATTTCCCCATGCACGTGAAATTCCGTCGGCATATCCTATAGGGATTGTGGCAATTTTTATTGGTTTATCTACCATAAATCGGCGATTATAACCCACGCTTTCTCCAATATTTAAATTTCGTATTTGTGAAATTATTGATTTTAGAGTTCCTACATTTTCAAGCTCTTTAGTTTCATTTATATCATTAGAAACCCCGTATAAACCAATTCCTAATCGAACCATGTCAAATTGAGCCTGAGGATAATTGCTTATTCCTGAAGTGTTTGAAATATGACAAATAGGATTTATTTTCAGTTCTGTCTTGATTTTATTAGATATTGTATCAAAAACAGAAATTTGTTTTTTTGTAAAAATATCGTTTATTAAATCATCGCTAGATGCTAAATGGGATAAAATACTTTTTACTTGAATCGAATCATTCTTCAGTAAAATAGATATAAGTTCTGGAATAATTTCGTCATCAAAACCCAAACGATTCATTCCTGTATTTATCTTAATATGTATGGGATAATTGGTAAGTTCTTTTTGTTCCGTAATCTTTATAAATGCTTTTAGACCTCGAATACTATATATTTCTGGTTCTAAATTATTTTGAATTATCGACGGATAGCTTGTCATTTCTGGGTTAAGAACCATAATAGGCAATTGGATTCCAGCTTGACGGAGTTCGATTCCTTCGTCGGCAAAAGCCACACCAAGATAATCAACTTTATGATGGGCGAGAAGTTTAGCAATTTCAAATCCACCACTTCCATAACCAAAAGCCTTAACCATAACCATAATTTTGGTTTTCGGATTTAGTTTCGATTTGTAGTAATTCAAATTGTGACTTATGGCATTCAAGTTAATTTCTAAAACCGTTTCGTGTGTTTTTTCCTCGAGTAAGGTTACGATTTTTTCGAACTCGAAATGACGAGAACCTTTTATTAAAATGGTTTCGTTTGCAAAATCTAAATTTTCAAAATCGGCAATAAAATCATAGGTTGAAACATAAGAAATAGCATTAAGAAATTTGTTTTTATATTTAGAAATCACATTTCCAATACATATTACTCGATTTATTTTGTTTGAAATAATAAGCTGAGAAACTCGAGCATATAAATTTTCGTTTTCTAATCCAGATTGAAAAATATCCGATAAAATGAGTGTTTTCTTTGAATGTTGTTTTTGATTTTCAAGAAAATCTAAAGCGATTTTTAATGATTGAAAATCAGAACTATAACTATCGTCAATTAAAGTACAATTATTAATACCATTTTTTACTTTCAATCGCATTTCAACAGGAAATAACTGCGATACACGATGCTCGATAGTGTCTAAATCATATTTCAAATACAACATTGTCAAGATACAATGCATGCTGTTTTCTAGGGAAGCTTCGTCAGTAAATGGAATTTTTATTTTAAAACATTTATCACCATTTGTAATATTCAAAATCGAATAATCATCGAAGGTTTTCTTTTGAAAAAAAACATCAGCAGACTTATCATTTGTACTCCAAGTAAAGGTTTTTATTTCCGATTTTAGAAATGCTTCAATCGTTTTGTTTTTATTGAGAATTAAAACTTCGACGTTAGAGAATAGTTTTAGTTTCTCTTTTATTTTCTCAGAAATATCTGTAAAACCTTCATCATGAGCATTTCCAATATTGGTTAAAATTCCAATGCTGGGCTGAATTATCTTTTGAAGATTTTCCATTTCTCCTCTAGTAGAAATTCCAGCTTCAAATATCCCGAAATTATGATTTTCATTAATTCCAATCACTGAAAGTGGAACACCTACTTGCGAATTGTAACTTTTTGGACTTCTAATGATATTATAATCAGGGCTTAAAAGAAAATTAAGCCATTCTTTTACAATAGTTTTTCCGTTACTTCCCGTAATTCCTATGATTGGAAAATGAAATAAATTACGATAATAGCTTGCGAATTTTTGTAAAGCAACTAAAGTATCTTCGACAATTAAAAAATTAGCTTTGTCTTTTAATTCTTCTGGAATATGAGTTACAACAAAGTTTTTAACATCTTTAGAAATTAAATCTCCAATATAAATATGAGCATCATTATTAGGACCAACTATTGCAAAAAACAGCGTGTTTTCGTTGTTTTGAAGGGAACGACTATCTATCGAAACATTATCGAAATGAATATTTTCGGCAATACCTTTGAAATCGGAATTTAGAATTGGAATTATATTATTTAAAGATATTGTCAATTGGTTTAATTATTTTTCTTTGATAAATGTTCAACATCTTTTACAATCATATTTTCTCTCATCGCATTATAATATGCCGCACGACTTAACGGTTCATATTCTTCTGTCTCACCAAGCATAACGAGTTTGTTATTATCGGTTTTACGAAAACTATAATTGGCAAGGTTCCCCGTTCGAGTACAAACGGCATGCACTTTTGTCACATATTCGGCAGTTGCCATAAGCGCAGGCATGGGTCCAAAAGGATTTCCTTTATAATCCATATCCAATCCAGCCACAATAACTCGAATGCCAGAATTCGCAAGATCATTACAAATTTTGACAATCTCATCATCAAAAAATTGTGCTTCATCAATTCCTACAACATCACAACCTTGAGCTAAAATAGCAATATTGGCAGCAGCAGGAACAGGAGTAGAGCGAATTTCGTTTTTGTTGTGCGAAACGACCATTTCTTCATCGTATCTGGTATCTATGGATGGTTTAAAAATTTCGACTTTTTGTTTGGCAAATTGTGCTCTTTTTAATCTACGAATTAATTCTTCGGTTTTGCCCGAAAACATTGATCCGCAAATAACTTCAATCCAACCAAATTGCTCTTTATGATTTACTGTATTTTCGAGAAACATTTTTTATTTTTATAACGATAAAAATGAATAGTTTTTATTACTTTGTAACAGAACAAATTTATTAAAAAAGATAAGCTTTATTGAGTATAATAGTAAAAGTTATGAAATAATTATTAAAATATTTTTTGTATAAATAAAAAATTAGTATTGATAATTATTACAGGTTCCAAAATATAAAAATATAGAATACACATGAAAAAAAAGTTAGAAGCCGAATTAATTAGCATTGCGCACCGAATTTTACAACTAAAACATAAAGATGATGTTCGTGAATTGCATCATGAAGCTCAAAAATTATACGAAAAACTATCTGTTTTATTATTTGTAGAAGAGCATTTTAGCGAAACAAAACCTACAATTGGTTTACAGGATACAGAAGTTATAGTTGAAAAAGCATTCGATTTTGATGAAAAAATTTCAGTTATAAAAGCTAAAGAAGAAATTATAATTCATGATATAAATGAAGAAATTCTTCCTGTAAAAGCAGTTGTTGAAGAAGTGGAAGCGGCAATTGAAGAACCAAAACTAGTTGTTGAAGAACCAAAAGCGACAATTGAAACTCCAATTATTGAAATTCCTAAGCCAGAAAAAAAGCAAGTTTCGATAGATGATTTTTTAAGTAATATGCAACCTGAACCTATTTTTGAAAGAGTTTCTAATTCTAAAAAAACAGAAGATTCTAAAATTCCAGTTGAAATATCAAAAATTATAGAAGATAAAATTGAAGAAAAAGTTATTCCAGAAGTAAAAATTGAAACAGAAATTTTTTTTGATAAAGTAGATATCAAACCTTCTATAAATCTTAATGACAAACTTAATAGAAGTGTAAATATTGGATTAAATGACAAATTGGCTTTCGAAAAACAATTGTTTGATGGAAGTGCAGAAGATTTTAACCGAGTAGTTTCACAAATATCTACTTTCGATTCCTTAGAAGATGCTAAGAATTTTATTGATGAATTGGTAAAACCAGATTATAACGACTGGAAAGGAAAAGAAGAATTTGCAGAACGTTTTATGGAATTTGTAGCAAGTAAATACGTATAAATGGGGAAATTATATCTTGTTCCAACTCCAATTGGAAATCTGGAAGACATGACTTTTCGCGCTATTCGTGTGCTTAAAGAAGTCGACTTGATTCTTGCGGAAGATACTCGTACAAGTGGAAAACTCTTGAAGCATTTTGAGATTTCGACACACATGCACAGTCATCACATGCATAACGAACACAAAACAATCGAGAATATTATAAAACGCATACAAACTGGTGAAAACATTGCCCTAATTTCCGATGCGGGAACTCCAGCAATTTCAGATCCAGGATTTTTGCTTACTCGAGCTTGTGTCGAAAATAATATAGAAGTCGATTGTTTGCCAGGAGCTACGGCATTTGTGCCTGCTCTAGTAAATAGTGGTTTTCCTAATGACAAGTTTATTTTTGAAGGCTTTTTACCTGAAAAAAAAGGACGTCAAACCCGTTATTTGTCTTTGGCAGAAGAAACTAGAACCATGATTTTATATGTTTCTCCACACAAATTAGTAAAAACATTAGGTGAATTTGTCCAATATTTTGGTGCCGAAAGGCCTGTTTCAGTTTCTCGAGAAATATCTAAACTACACGAAGAAACCATTCGAGGGACTGCTGAAGAAGTCCTAAAACACTTTGAAACAAAACCACCAAAAGGGGAAATTGTAGTTATTGTGGGCGGGAAAATTTCTGTAAAAGAAAAAAAAGAAAACAAATTTGATAACGAGGATTAGTTTATGGGAATAAAAGACTTTATAGAAAAATTAAATAATTCAGCTGAGAATATAACTTTTGAAGAAACAATAACAGTTATTGAGCAAAATTATATTTTTACTCCAACAGCTTTTCAAAATGGTTCTCAATATAATAATATAGGCGAGAATTCAGGTTCTTGTAAATTATTTGCTTTTGGATTATTACAAAAATTATCTGAAATTCAAATGCTTACTTGTTTTGGTTCTTATTATTTTGAAGAAGTTTTGGGAAATCCAGAAGGTACAAATCATCAAAACATCCGTAATTTTATAAAAACGGGCTGGAATGAAATAAGATTTGAAGGAGTTCCTTTGGTTTTAAAATAATAATTTATTCCACTTCCAAATCCACAAACGAAAAAGTATTCCCACTAAATAATCCTTTGTCCGATAATTTTAAATCAGGAATTACAAGAAGCGCCATAAACGAAAGTGTCATAAATGGCGCTTTTAGCGTACTACCTAAATCTTTTGCCATGGCATCAATTTCTTGGTATAATTTTCCGGTTTCCCAACCATCTTTATCACTCATAATTCCTGCAACAGGTAAGGCTAATGATTTATTTTGATTACCATTTACGGCACAAATTCCGCCAGTATTTTTTATAATTAAATTGACAGCATTGCAAATTTCTTCGTCCGATGTTCCTACAACCACAATATTATGGCAATCATGTGCTACGGAACTGGCAATAGCGCCTTTTTTCAAACCAAAATTCTTAATAAAAGCGACTGCTGGTTTGGTATTGTAATATCGGTTTACAACGGCCATTTTCAGAATATCATTATCAATATCTGAAACGAGTTTTCCGTTTTTTATAAGTGAATTATGATGAATTTCGTTCGTAATTAGTTGCCCTTCCAAAGCTTCAATGACTCTAATTTGCTTCGCCTGTTCGCTTACGCTCGGGTTTGATGCGGATCTCGGAATTTGAAAGTCACTAATTTCCTTTTCTGTAATATTAAAATTATTTGGTGTTTCAAAATCAACATGTTTTACAAACGATTGTCCGTTTTCGGCAACCAATTCGCCATTGATATAGGTTTGATTGACTTTAAAATTCACTAAATCTTCTACGATAATAAAATCGGCAGCATCATTTTCTTTCAACAAACCAACCTTCATTTTGTAATGATTTACTGGATTTACACACGCCACTTGCAAGATTTTGAAAACATCAATTCCTTTTGCAACAGCACGAGCACAAAGCAGATTGATATGTCCTAAAATTAAATCATCGGGATGTTTATCATCAGAACAAAACATCATATTTTCATAATTTTCTGGAAGCAAATCTATCAATGCATCAAAGTTTTTCGCAGCACTTCCTTCACGAATAATAACTTTCATACCAAGAGACAATTTTTCTTTCGCTTCGTCATAAGTAAAGCACTCGTGATCGGTTGTAATTCCTGCCGAAATATATTTTTTTATAGGTTCTCCTCGTAATCCTGGTGCATGACCGTCAACAGGTTTGTCAAAATGTTTTGCCCAAGCAATTTTCTTTAAAACTTCATCATCATCAAATAACACACCAGGATAATTCATCATTTCCGACAAATAATAAATGTCTGGAGAAGCCATCAATTCTTTAATCTCTTCGGAATCAATAATGGCACCAGCAGTTTCAAAAGCAGTTGCAGGAACACACGATGGCGCACCAAAATGAAATTTCAGCGGTACTTTTTTTCCGTTTTCAATCATGTAATAAACACCTTCTTTTCCGAGTACATTGGCAATTTCGTGCGGATCAGAAATAGTAGCAACCGTTCCGTGAAGGACAGCAATTTTTGCAAATTCAGAAGGAACAAGCATCGAACTTTCGATGTGAATATGAGCATCAATAAATCCTGGAAGAATATATTTTTTTGTCTCATTATTTTTCTCAATGATAGAAATAATCTTACCGTTTTCGACAGTAATTTCACCTGAAAAAATTCGTTTTTTCTCTATATCGACGATTTGTCCTTGAATTTGCATTTTGTTTATTTTAAATAAAGTAATAAAAGCCAAAAGTAACACCATTTTTTATTTTTGCAGTATTTTATTAATTGTAATCAGTTATTTGTTGTTATTTTGTACCAATATTGTTAATAAAAATGTTGTGTTACTAAATAAATTTAATCCCAGTTCTAAATCATTTAAAAATACTTTTTGTGTTTTTAATGAAGTTG
The DNA here is from genome assembly GCF_043756175.1 of Flavobacterium sp. Lineage (GTDB taxonomy): Bacteria > Bacteroidota > Bacteroidia > Flavobacteriales > Flavobacteriaceae > Flavobacterium. The sequence continues at coordinate 12,532 of NZ_JAYURN010000109.1, read as the reverse complement.
AAATTAAGACTATCGAATCTCTAATTCCGAATTACAAAAGCGAATCTGGTAGTCAATATTTTTATACAGAAGCCGGAATGTATAGACTTTCCAATCATTGGGGAAGATTGGCAAATAGTAAGTGGCGATTGGTTGCTTTCGAACCAGAATCGACATCCAAAACTAAATTAGGTTTTGCAAAATGGGATAGTTTTTATCCAGACAATAACTTCGAAAAATTATATTATTTAGAAGCTGATTTCGATAAAAACACGATAAATTACCAACACAAAAATAATCCTGATTTTGATAATACACCAGTTTTAAGAAACACATTAGAAACAGCAAAAAGAATAAAACAAGCCAGAAATATATTAACTTTGACTAGTTGGGCAAAATATTTTAGTAATGAAAACATTGATGAATTAAGAAAAAAAATTGTCAATGAATTAATTTATACAAATAAAAATTTAGAGGAAATAAAACGCAATTGTCATGAGTAGAAACACCGAAAAGAATATCAAAAAACACAATGATAAGCTGCATAAAGCTCAGGATAAAGTAAAAAAAGCAAAAGTTGATCGAGCAGCACAACTAAAAGCTATTGTGAAAAAATTTAATGAACCAAAAGACTAATGTTTATTTTTAACTAAAAATTAATAAACGTTTCATAAATCTAAAAAATAATTTGTATTACTTTTAGATTATGAATAAGGAACACAAAAAAGGATTTTTTTTCAAGCAATATGAAGCTCCATTTCAATCTCCGTTCGATAAACTTTTTTCTGTTTTCAAAGAGTTAATTACACACACTTCAGGAGATTTTGATGAGGCCATAAGTTGGTTGCGAGAGCTTGATGTCGAATATAAATTGACAACTGCAGAATATACCATCGACGATTTTATTGAAGATTTAAAGAAAAAAGGATATATTCGAGAGGAGCTAAAAGAAGATGGAACAACAGGAACTGGAATTACTGCTAAAACAGAAAGAGCTATTCGTCAAAGTGCTTTAGATCAGATTTTTGGAAACATCAAGAAGTCAGGAACTGGAAATCATAAAACAAAACAAACAGGAAGTGGTGACGAGCATACTGGAGAGTTAAGAGAGTTTCAGTTTGGAGATGGTTTACAACGAATTTCTTTGACAGAAAGCCTGAAAAATGCACAAATAAATAATGTTGTTGATGATTTTATGCTTACCGAACAAGATTTGGTTGTAGAAGAAACGCAATTTAAAGCTCAGATGAGTACTGTTTTAATGATTGATATTTCTCACAGCATGATACTTTATGGAGAAGATCGTATCACACCAGCAAAGAAAGTTGCGATGGCACTTGCCGAATTAATTACAACTAGATATCCAAAAGACACACTTGATATTTTAGTTTTTGGTAATGATGCTTGGACGATTCCAATTCGGGACTTGCCATATTTAAAAGTAGGACCATATCATACTAATACAGTGGCAGGATTACAGTTAGCAATGGATTTGTTGAGACGAAAAAGAAATACCAATAAGCAAATTTTTATGATTACTGATGGTAAACCAAGCTGTGTTCGCGAAAAAAATGGCGAGTATTATATGAACAGTAATGGCCTTGACGAATATATTGTAGACAAATGTTATAATCAGGCACAACAAGCCCGAAAATTGCATATTCCAATTACTACTTTTATGATTGCAAATGATCCATATTTACAAAAATTTGTCAATCGATTTACAGAAGCCAACCAAGGCAAAGCATTTTATACGGGACTAAAAGGTTTAGGTGAAATGATTTTTGAAGATTACGAAACAAATAGAAAAAAGAGAATAAAATAGAATTTCAAAAAACTAATAGTAAAATAACATAATAGAAGCTATAAAAACTCTACTATCTACAGCTAAAAAACAACAACAAATGACAAATATAAAAACACTTGGAGAGCTCAAAGCATCAGGATATAAAAGCCAAAGTATTAAAGATGAATTACGTAACAATCTTCGAGAAAAAATAAAATTAGGAAAGCCAGTCTTTGAAGGAGTTTATGGTTTCGAAAATACTGTAATTCCAGAACTAGAAAGGGCTATTCTTTCCCGTCATAATATTAATTTATTAGGACTCCGTGGTCAAGCTAAAACGAGATTGGCTAGAAAAATGATCGAATTATTAGATGAATATATTCCTGTTGTGTCTGGTTCCGAAATTAATGACGATCCGTTAAACCCAATTTCTCGTTTTTCTAAAGACTTAATTCAGGAAAAAGGCGATGCAACCCCAATAGAATGGATGCATAGAAGCGAACGGTTTTTTGAAAAACTCGCTACACCAGATGTAACTGTGGCTGATTTAATAGGAGATGTTGATCCAATAAAAGCTTCAAATTTAAAACTGTCTTATGCTGATGAGCGTGTAATTCATTTTGGTATGATTCCACGTGCCAATCGCTGCATATTTGTGATTAATGAATTACCTGATTTACAGGCTCGAATTCAAGTTTCTTTATTCAATATTTTGCAAGAAGGTGATATTCAAATTAGAGGATTTAAACTTAGAATGCCACTTGATATGCAATTTGTATTTACTGCAAATCCTGAAGATTATACAAATCGTGGCAGTATTGTTACACCTCTAAAAGATAGAATAGGATCGCAAATCTTAACCCATTATCCTGAAAATATTGAGATTGCAAGAACGATAACACACCAAGAATCTAGATTAGATAAAGCACAATCTGATTTGGTTTATGTTCCCTCTTTGGCTAAAGATTTGTTAGAACAAATAAGTTTTGAAGCTCGTGAAAGTGAGTATATTGATAATAAAAGTGGTGTTTCTGCTAGATTAAGCATTACCGCTTATGAAAATTTGTTGAGTACAGCAGAAAGACGTGCTTTAAAATCTGGTGCTGACAAAACTGCCTTACGATTATCAGATTTTATGGGAATTATTCCATCAATTACAGGTAAAGTAGAATTGGTTTATGAAGGAGAGCAGGAAGGGTCAGCTGTTGTTGCACAACATCTTATTGGAGATGCAATTCATACTTTCTTCCCAGCTTATTTTCCAAAAATTGAAAAACTAGAACGTGCCGATGCTAAAAATGAATATTCTGAATTAGTTGAATGGTTTTTTACAGAAAGTGGTTTCGAGTTATTAGATGATTGCTCGGATGAAGAATACCAATCGATTCTTGACAATGTAAAACCTTTAGAAAATTTAATCCAAAAATACCTACCAGAATTAATAAAAGAAGACAGGAATTTCATGAAAGAATTTATCCTTTGGGCATTGGTCGAATATGATAAATTAAGTAAAGATCGTTTCGAAAATGGTTATCAATTTAAGGATATGTACGGAAGTTATATTAGTAAATTATAACTAGATATTTTACTAATAAAAAAGGGTTTAGAAAATTTCCAAACCCTTTTTTATTACTCGTGATCTGGTTTCAGATTAAATAAAGCAAAGTTTTTAGATTTCTTTTCATAAGCTTTAAAAGAAATGTCACTTGGATTTGTAATAGCAGTTTTTAGTGTGATTTTATCACCTAATTTGAAGTTAGAAACAACCATTTTATAATCCAATAAGTATTCTCCGCAAAAGAAATTTCCGTTTTCGTCTTGTTCTATCAGTCCTGTAAAAAGGCCTTTTTTTTCTAGCGATTTTGTCATAATAATATTCTATAAAGAAAGTACAAAGGTAATATTAATCTCTAAAAATTGTTTGTAAAAATATTTATATTTTTAATAAAATAACTATAAACAATGGTTTTCGTCTTGTAATATTTTTTAAATTGATTTGAATCACGTTTTCCTAAAAACTTAAAAATAAAAAAATAAAAATAAAAATGTGATTGTAAAACTGCCCAAAAATGGGTCCATTTTCCTTGTGTTAAAAAACGAATTCCTGCAATTCCGTCTAAACTTAATCTGATAAATAATGTAGGAAACAATTGGTTTGTGGGTAGATTTTTAAGCATCATCCATAAAGAATTTCTGAAGTTCAAGAAAGTTTTTTTAGGGTTTTCTGTACTTAAAGTAGCTCCACCAACATGATAAACTGTCGATTCTCCACAGTATTTTGCAATATATCCTTTATTAAATGCTCTCCAACACAAATCGATTTCTTCTTGGTGTGCAAAAAAATCGGAATCAAAACCATTTAGCGCTCTAAAAACTTCTTTTCTAATGAAAAAACAAGCGCCAGAAGCCCAAAATATTTCGGTTGTTTCGTTATATTGACCGTTATCTTTTTCAATAGTATTAAAAATGCGTCCACGGCAAAAAGGAAAGCCATATTTATCTATAAATCCGCCACCAGCACCAGCATATTCAAAATATTCCTTGTTCTTATAATCAAGTATTTTAGGCTGAATAATACTTGTTTTGGGTTCATTATCAAATAAAGTTATAATAGGTTGCAACCAATTCTCCGTAACTTCTATATCAGAATTTACTAAAGCATAAATTTCTTCTTCAACTTCTTGTAAAGCTTCGTTATAACCTTTTGCATACCCAAAATTTCCTTTGTTTTGAATGATTTTTATCGTTGGATAATTAGATTTCACAAACGAAATTGAATTATCACTAGAGGCATTATCTGCTATATAAATAGTAGCTTCTTCAGAGTATTGAAAAACCGAAGGTAAAAACTGTTCTAACAATTTTTGACCATTCCAGTTTAATATAACAACAGCTATTTTTTTCAATTACAGTTTACTTTTAAAATTAGGTAAATCATTTTGAAATTGATATTTTTCATTTTCAAAATCCATTTGACAAAAGTAATGATTTTGACCGTTAGTAACCATTAAATATTCGGATTCTAAGACCATGTTGTATCTTGCAATTTGATCGAATGTATTTTGGGAAATAGGAATTTCTGGTGCTTTACATTCAACAAGTAAAAATAACTTTCCATTAGGTTGAAATACAACAATATCATATCGTTTAGTTAGACTATTTATTTTAATAACTTTTTCTACATTAATATAAGATTTTGGATATTTTTTTTCTTTCAATAAAAACCGAACTACGTTTTGACGCACCCATTCTTCAGGCGTGAGAATCACAAATTTTTTACGAATTTCATCAAAAATTGAAACTTTATTTTCACTATTTTTGAACCGAAATGTATAAGTTGGAAAATTCAGTTTTTGCATTTTACAAATCTATTATCAAATAAACGAATTACCAAATAACCAAATAAACATTTTGTGGACAAAGTATTAAAAATAATTAACGATATAAAAGCTGGAAATATAAAACCAATTTATTTTTTAATGGGCGAAGAACCTTATTATATTGATAAATTATCGGAATATATAGAGCATAATGTATTGCAAGAACACGAAAGAGATTTTAATCAAACGGTTTTGTATGGTCGTGATATTACAATTGAAGATGTGGTTTCGAATGCAAAACGGTATCCGATGATGGCGGATCGTCAAGTGGTTATTGTAAAAGAAGCACAAGATTTAGTCAAAACAATCGATAAATTAGAATCGTATGCCGAAAACCCACAACCAACAACAGTTTTAGTCATTTGTTATAAATACAAAACTTTAGATAAGCGAAAAAAAATCACAAAAATTTTAGCTCAAAAAGGAGTTGTGTATGAAAGTAAAAAATTATACGAAAACCAAGTAGGCGAGTGGTTAAAGAGAGTATTGCAAGGAAAGAAACTCAATATCGAACCCAAAGCAGCTGCTATGTTAGTCGATTTTCTTGGGACTGATTTAAGCAAAATAGCAAACGAATTAGACAAATTAGCCATTATTTTACCACAAGGAAGTACAATTACACCAGCAATTATTGAAGAAAATATTGGATTTAGTAAGGATTTTAATGTTTTTGAATTTAGAAAAGCAATTGGGGAACGCAATCAATTAAAATCATACCAAATTGCTGATCATTTTGCTCAAAATCCAAAAGATAATCCAATGGTGGTTACTACAAGTTTGGTTTTTAGCTTTTTTATTCAGTTATTAAAATATCATGGTCTAAAAGACAGAAATCCGAAAACGGTAGCTCCAATATTAGGAGTAAGTCCTTTTTTCTTAAAGGACTATGATGTAGCTTTACGTAATTATCCTATGAAAAAAGTGAGCCAAATAGTGGCATCTTTACGCGATATTGATGTAAAAAGTAAAGGTGTTGGTGCCAATGCTTTACCACAGTCCGATTTATTGAAAGAAATGTTGGTTAAGATTTTTAATTAACATTGAAAAATATTTAAAAAAGAACGATATTTGTACCCCTCAAATTAAATAAAAAAAAAGAAAACTATGGGAATGAATAAAAATACAATTTTAGGTTGGGCAACTTTAATGATGATAATAATGGGATTAGTACTAATCGGTTTAGGAGCATACAGATATGCTGATATAGCTGGTTGGGGCTTTGCTACTGTTGGCTTTGGTTTTTTACTAAATGCTTGGGTCTTTAGCTCTTTAAAGGGTAGACTCTAAAAATATTTAAGAATTATAAATTTAGAATTAAAATAACATAAAATGTCAGACGATAAGAAAGTAATATTCTCAATGTCAAAATTGAGTAAAACCTACCAAGGTGCAGATAAACAAGTATTAAAAAACATATATTTAAGTTTCTTTTATGGAGCAAAAATTGGGATTTTAGGTCTTAATGGTTCAGGAAAATCTTCACTTTTGAAGATTATTGCTGGAGTAGATAAAAATTACCAAGGTGATGTAGTTTTTGCACCAGGTTATACAGTAGGATATTTAGAACAAGAACCAATCCTTGATGATTCTAAAACAGTTATCGAAATAGTTCGTGAAGGTGTTGCAGAAACTATGGCAGTACTTGATGAGTTCAACAAAATAAACGATATGTTTGGTTTGCCAGAATATTATGAAGATGCTGACAAGATGGAAAAACTAATGGATCGTCAAGCAGCTTTGCAAGACAAAATAGATTCGTTAGGAGCTTGGGAAATAGATACCAAACTAGAAATAGCTATGGATGCTTTGCGTACACCAGAAGCTGATACACCAATAAAAAATTTATCAGGAGGAGAACGTCGTCGTGTAGCTTTATGTCGTTTGTTATTGCAACAGCCAGATGTTTTGTTGTTAGATGAGCCTACGAATCACTTAGATGCAGAAAGTGTACTATGGTTGGAACAACATCTAGCACAATATGCAGGAACTGTAATTGCAGTAACACACGATAGATATTTCCTTGACAATGTTGCTGGTTGGATTCTTGAATTGGATAGAGGAGAAGGTATTCCGTGGAAAGGGAATTATTCTTCTTGGTTAGATCAAAAATCCAGTAGAATGGCATTAGAAGAAAAAGTAGCTTCAAAACGTCGTAAAAACTTAGAACGTGAGTTGGATTGGGTTCGTCAAGGGGCAAAAGGTCGTCAAACGAAACAAAAAGCACGTTTGCAGAATTATGATAAGTTATTAAACGAGGATCAAAAACAATTAGATGAAAATCTAGAAATCTATATTCCAAACGGACCTCGTTTAGGAACTAATGTTATTGAAGCTAAAAATGTAGCCAAAGCTTTTGGAGATAAATTATTGTATGATAATTTAAATTTTACTTTACCCCAAGCTGGGATTGTTGGAATTATTGGGCCAAACGGAGCTGGTAAATCTACTATTTTTAGAATGATAATGGGAGAACAAGCTACAGATTCTGGCGAATTTACTGTTGGAGAAACTGTAAAAATCGCTTATGTAGATCAATCTCATTCTAATATAGATCCTAACAAATCGATTTGGGAAAACTTTGCCGATGGTCAGGAACTGATTATGATGGGCGGAAGACAAGTAAATTCCCGTGCATATTTATCTCGCTTTAACTTTGGAGGAGGTGAACAAAATAAAAAAGTTAACACCCTTTCGGGAGGAGAACGTAATCGTTTGCATCTTGCTATGACATTAAAGGAGGAAGGAAATGTATTATTATTAGATGAACCTACGAATGATTTAGATGTTAATACTTTACGTGCTCTAGAAGAAGGTTTAGAAAATTTCGCTGGTTGTGCTGTGGTTATTTCTCACGACAGATGGTTTTTAGATAGGATTTGTACTCATATTCTAGCATTTGAAGGTGATTCGGAAGTGTATTATTTTGAAGGGGGATTCTCGGAATATGAAGAAAATAAGAAAAAACGATTAGGAGGAGACTTAACACCTAAACGATTGAAATATAGAAAATTAATAAGGTAATATTATTTAATTGAATCCTGACAAATGTCAGGATTTTTTTTTACATTAGTTTTTTGAAAATGTTCTCATTATGAGTAAATATAAATTATTTTTCTTTCTTTTTTCCATTGTTTTTTTTCAGAACTATTCTTTCTCACAAGAAAAAAAGACCGTACAAGAAATTGTCGAATTAAATACGCAATCAAAAAACTATTTTAAACAAGGTAATTTTGAGAAATCGATACAAATATCTCGTATTGCATTGCATCATGCAAAAATTATTGGAAACGATACTTTAGTAGCTATAAGCTGTCAAAGAATAGGAATGAACTTCGAAGAATTAAAAGATTTAAATAAAGCATTATTTTTTTATAACAAATCTTTAGATTATGCTACAAAAGCTAAAAGTGGAAAAATAAAAGCAAACGTCTATAATGATTTAGGAAATATAAACTCTAAAGATTTATTAAATCAGTACAAAAAATCACTTTATTATTATCAAAAAACTAAAGAATACTACGAAAGTAAAAAAGACTCCACAAATTTAGTAATGGTAAATTTGAATATTGCATGGACATATTTTGATGAAGAACAATTTGATTCGGGTTTTAAAAATTTGGATTTTGTAAATAAATATCAAACGAAATTTGGAGATAAAGACTATATTATCTCAATTAATATGCTAAACGGGATGTATCATGCAGGAAAAGGAGATGATACTAAAGCCAATTATTATTATCGTAGGGGAATAAATGAAGGTACAGGAATAGATTTTAATGAAGAAAAACAATTTTTACATTTAGAATATGCTAAGTTTTTAGCTAAAAATGGTGATTATAAAAACGCTTACGAAAATCTCGCAAAATATAATGAGATAGTCGAATCCCTTTTTAATAAAGAAAAAATGGCAAAAGCCAATCTCGCAGCTAGAAATATAGAATTTGATATTTACAAAAGTGATATCGAAAAACTAAAAACAGACCAAAAATTACAATCATTAAGTTTAAAAAAATCAAAAACAATATTAAGTTTGTTTGTAGTAATACTAATATTTTTGTTATTACTTTTTTATAGTTTATACAAAAATTTTAATCTAAAAAAACAAAATAACAATGATCTTACAGTTGCAAATTCAGATCTTCAAATTGCAAAAGAAAAAGCAGAGGAAGCAACAAGGCTAAAGTCTCAATTTGTTTCGACAATTACCCATGAACTAAGAACGCCACTTTATGGTGTTGTAGGAATCACCGATTTGATTGCTGATGAGCATCCAGAACTTAAAAATAGTCAGTACATAAAATCATTAAAATTTTCTGCAAAATATTTATTAGCATTAGTAAACGACATATTGCAGATTTATAAAATTTCAGAAAATAAAATTGTTCTAGAAAATTCTAAATTTAATTTGAAAGAAGAATTAGTTTCTATAATTGATAGTTTACAATTTTTAGCCTCAAAAAATAAGAATAAAATAAGTTTAGAGCTAGACTCAACAATTCCTTCATTTATAATTGGCGATAAGATTAGATTGTCCCAGATTTTTATGAATTTGATTAGTAATTCACTCAAATTTACAGAAAAAGGGAAAATAATTATTAATGCAAATGTTCTAGATAAAAAAGATGATTTTTGCATAATATTTTTTGAAGTAATCGATAATGGAATTGGAATTTCCAAAGAAGATCACGAAAAAGTATTCCAAGAATTTGTTCAGATTGAACGCCGAGATGACGATTATCAGGGAACAGGTCTAGGATTGCCTATTGTAAAAAAACTCATACAACTTTTCGGTGGAGAAGTTAATTTAGAAAGTGAAGAAAATAAAGGAACAAAAATAAGCTTCTCAATTAAATTTAATATTCCATTTGAAGAAACTTCAAATATTTTAACTGTTGAAAATAACACTAATCCAGTTAAAAAATTTCTAAATGTGCTTTTGGTTGAAGATAATAAGATCAACCAGATGGTTACCAAGAAAATATTGAAAAATTTTGGATACAATACAACCATTGTCGATAATGGTTTTGAAGCAATTGAGATATTAAAATCTGAAAAATTTGATGTTATACTTATGGATATTAATATGCCAAAAATAAATGGTTTTGAAACCTCAAAACTAATCCGAGAAATGATTGTTTTAACACCTATTATTGCACTTACAGCATTTGATAAACAAGAAATTAATCATCAAGTAATTGAGGCAGGAATGAATGGTATAATTGTTAAACCTTTTGAATCTAATATATTAATTGATTTGATTTTAAAACTAACCAGTTAATTACTAAAAAACCTTTTAACATATAGTTAAAAGGTTTTAGTAGAATTAATATAATTAACTTAACTATTCCATTTTAAGTACTTTAAATATAGATCGACGGTTTAATTGGTGTGCTACTTCAGAACAATCTATACCATCTTTACAATCATTGACTAAACTATATTCGCCAAAACCTTCAAATTTTTTGATTCTATTAGAATTTACACCTTTAGAAATTAAATAATCATGTGTCGAATTTGCTCTGCGAATTGCTAATGCTTCGTTGTAAGTAAAACTACCACGGCTATCTGTATGAGACTCTATTTCTACAGCCATTGTAGGATAAGTTGTATTCATCAAATAAGCAATTTTATCTAGCTCGACAGCTGCATCTTTTCTAATATTTTGCTTGTCAAAATCGAAATAAATATTATCAACATTTACACCTGCAAGAATATCAACATCTTGTACAGGATCGAGTTCGAAATCTACAATTATATGTGGTTTTCCTTTAGTGTTTCTAGTATCTCCAACTTTCAATTTTGAGTTGTATTTTACTTGAGAGGCTTCTAAATTATATGTAGTTTCTCTATCGGCAGGAAATTTATATTTGCCTTTATCATCGGTAATAAAATCGGCAATAATATTGCCATCTTTATCTTTTATTACAATTTTAGCATTAGGAATTGGTTGTTTGTTTATAACATCAGTAACAGTTCCTTTTATTTCAAAAGGAGGAATTCTGTCAAACCCGTAAATGTCATCATCACCTTTTCCGCCTTCACGATTGGAAGCTATAAATCCTGTTTCACCAGATTCGTTTAGGAAGAATGAAAAATCATCCATATTAGAGTTTACTGGAATTCCGAGATTAATAATTTCTTGTATATTACTGTCAATGTCCAATACTGTTGTGAAAATATCTAATTGACCAAGTCCTTGAAGCCCATCTGAAGAGAAGAACAGATTTCCGTCAGAATGCACAAATGGGAAAACTTCTGACCCTTCGGTATTTATTTTATTTCCTAAATTTACAGGAGTTCCGTATGAATCGCCATTTACACTTACTTTATAAATATCAGATTTTCCATAGCCTCCAGGCATATCCGAAGCGAAATATAGTGTTTTCTCATCAGCAGATAAACTAGGGTGACCTACAGAATAATTTGTGTTATTAAAAGGAACTTCGGTAATATTTGTCCATTTATTGTCTTTATTTAAGGTAGAACGATATATTTTAAGGTTATTAGTTCCTTCCGCATCTTTTCCTTTTTTGTTATTAGTGTAATTATTTCTAGTAAAAAACATTGTTTTACCATCTTTTGAAATCGAAATTTGACCTTCATGAAATTTTGTATTTACATTCCCTTTTACGTTTTCAACTTCAGAAAAATCATCACCTTTTTTAGTAACTTGAAACAAATCTAAAAAAGGTTGCTGGTTCCAAGAATATGTTCTTTTTATTCCCACACCTTTGTCTCTGCTTGATGCAAATGTGATTACTTCATTTTTTTCGAAAGCACCAAAATCACTTAATTCAGAATTGAAAGGTACTTCTTTAGAAAAAAACTGTGGTTTGATTTGAAAAACATTGGTAATAAAATTTTTGTCCTGCATTATTTTTTGAATACGAGAATCGACAACGCCCGTTTCCTTGTATTTATTAATCCAAACTTCCGATTCATCATACTTTTTTAATGCTCGTAATGCCAAAGCATAATTTAAATAATATTCGGGCTCTACTTTGTCTTGTTTTACTACATCCTTATAGTAAACTGAAGCATTTTCTGGATCACGAAGCATCGCATATGAATCTGCTAAACGTCGTTTTGCATAGTCTGCATTATAATTATTAGCTAACATTTCTTTGTACATATCAATCGCTTTTACAAAGGAAAAACTGTTATATAAAGCATCTGCTTTTTTCTGTTTACCAAATTGAGCTGAAGCCGATGGAATATTTCCAAATAGGATAACAGATATCAGGATATATTTTAGTATTGATTTCATAATTCAGACATTTTTAGTTTAGAAATAACGTGGAGATTTATATTTGGAGTTATCAAATTTAAAATCAAACATAATCATAATTTCATGAGATCCACTAGTAAAGGGTCTTATTTTTGAAAT
>NZ_JAYURN010000108.1:0-3998 GCF_043756175.1 Flavobacterium sp. | reverse complement strand
GGACAAAGTGCTGCATTTCAGCGGAAATCAAACTGATAAAATATTTAGGCTTTTTAATAAAAATCACGCTGAATATACTAAAGACAGGCTCGTACATGAAAAATTAAAAGTGAATGGAAAAACAGGTGTTCTAAAAAATAAACTGATTCATTACTCCTATTCCAATTTCCAAGCTTATAAAGCAAAAACAATACGTTACGGAAAATTTAAGGCTCAGGAGAAGTTTATAAAGAAGCAGAAGCCTTCAATTTTATTACATCTTTTGCATCCTGCCTATAATTTTTTATTCAATTATATTGTCCGGTTAGGATTTCTTGACGGAAAAAAAGGATTTATTATTTGCTATTTAAACTCAAATTCAATTCATACCCGATATCAAGAATTAGAACAACTCTGGAAAAGCGAAAAATCCCTATCTCCAAAATAACAATTTCTTTTTTCGAGCGATTTTTCTATGGAATTTCATCTGAAAATCATTGGTATAAAAGCACATTTTAGCAAAAACTTCCTCGTATTTCTTATTGTAAAGGTTGGCATATTCATCACTCATTACTGCCAGCATTTCTGTTTTTGGCGTAAGCCTATTGAAATTTTTCATACGAGAATCAAAATCCATCACATCATGAAAATTCATTCGGTTTAAATCCACTAAGTAAAAACTGTAAGCGTTGTTTGCTTCTTTCTTGATTAATGTATTTCCTGGAGAATGGTCTAAAAATTCTATCCCCTTTTGATGTAAATTGAAAGTGAACTTGGTAAACTGTCTTAGAATGTTTTCATGATCCGGAAAGTCCGGGTTTTGCACCAATTCTCTGAAAGTCAGTTCAGCATGCAGATGCTCACTTACATAAAAACTTTTTTCTAATCCTGTGAATGTAAAATTTTCGGCATAGGCTATAGGCTGAGGTGTGCCTATTCCGTTTTCTAACAATTTAATGCCATATTCATAAGAACGTCTCGCCTTTGACTTTCGAAAATATTTATAAGCTACTTGATTAATTAAGTTAGGAACTTTAAAAGATTTGATATTAATTGTCTTATCTTCTAAATCAAAAAGTTTAATTTTATTTCTTTGACCATCACCAAATAAACTTCCTTCAATATCAAATTTATTTATACAATTAATAATTAGCTTGTAAGAAGTGTTATAAGAAGGGCTAAGGATAAATTTCATAAAGGTGTGAATTGATTGACAAAAGTAAGTATTGAATTCAAGACTTAAAATATTTAATGTAATTTTACATCAAATTTCTGTCTTTTCCGCATACAAGCAGAATTAAGGACCTGATAAGTGAACTATTTTTTTTTAGAAAAACAACCATTAAACCAACTTCAAATAATAAAAATAATGACAATTCTTCATGTATCTGCAGTAAAAAGTTGGGGTGGCGGTGAAAACCATATAGAAACTTTATGTTACGAATTAAAACAATCAAATCCTGAAATAAAGAATATTGTATTATGTGTAGAAAACACTCTTTTTCACGAACGATTAAATGAAACTGAAATAGAATTCCAAACGGCCCCTTTAGCTTATAATCTAGATCTCCGTTTTTCATTTAAAATTATTGCTTTGTGCAAAAACAAAAAAGTTGATCTTATTCACATTCACGATCCATCGGCGATTGCGTTGACTATTATCGCTGATAAATTTGCAAGTTTACCTCCATTTATTTTTAGCAAAAAAACCTCATTCCCAATAAAAAATAAGAAACTTACACTTTATAAATACAACTATTATAAAATCAAAAAATATTTATGCGTATCTGAGGAAACCCGAAGAGTTACTGTAGAATCAATTAAAGTTAAGGATAAAGTAATTACTGTTTATCAAGGAACATCTATTACTAACAAGAGTTCCGAAACAGATTTTTTATTACGGAAGAAATTTGACATTGATGAATCAAAAAAAATAGTAGGCCTTATTGGTAATCACATTAGAGCTAAAAATCTTGAAACATTTATTGAAACAGTAAATATAATTGTAAACATAAAAAAAAGAACAGATATTATTTTTGTTCAAATTGGTTCTTTTACAGATCGAACTGAAGATTTAATAGCGAAAGTTCACGAATTAAAATTAGAAAATTTTATTCATTTCATTGGATATATACCTAAGGCTTCCAATTTTATTCCGCAATTTGATGCGCTGTTAATGACTTCTCAAAGTGAAGGTATTCCTGAAGTAATTTTTGAAAGTTTCTATCATAAAAAGCCTGTTATAAGCACTAATGTTGGTGGAATACCTGAAATTTTACAAGATGGTATTAACGGACTTTTGACCAAAAAACAGGATTCCGCAATGCTTTCAGAAAAAATAATTCATTTATTTAACAACAAAGAACTGGCGGAAAAATTTGTGACTATTTCTTATGAAAAATTAATTACAAATTTCACTGCATCTGTAATGGCACAAAAAACATTAAAAGAATATAAAAATATTTTAAATGGAAATTAACCAAGAAATACACAACGCCTACGAAATCATAAAAGAAGGCGGAATAATCTTATATCCTACTGACACCGTTTGGGGGATTGGTTGTGATGCAACAAATGCTGAGGCTGTCGCCAAAATCTATAAACTCAAACAAAGAGCCGAAACTCAAAGCATGATTGTTTTGATGAATGGGGAAAAGATGATGTACAATGTATTCAAGGATATTCCTGAAGTTGCATGGCAGATTATGGATTTATCCGAAAATCCGACCACTTTAATTCTAGACAAACCTAGAAACGTGGCTCCCAATTTAATAGCAACCGACAACACACTAGGAATCAGAATGGTAAAAGAGCCGTTCTGTTTCAAATTATTGGAGAAAATGAAAAAGCCATTAGTTTCGACATCAGCAAACATATCAGGCAAACCCACTCCAAAAAGTTTCAAAGAAATCAGCCCTGAAATTATAAAAGGCGTGGACTATGTTGTAAATTTGCACCACGAAAAAATTTCCGGAAAACCTTCTACAATTATAAAATTGACGAACGATTCTCAGGTAAAAGTGATTCGGAAATAGTTTGCAGTATTCAGTTTTCAGTTTTCAGTTTAGCAACTTTAGACTATAGACTTTAAACATTTTTAAAATGAGCATCAAAACTTCATACAAAGAAGCCTTAAACAATAAAATTTTTCAAGTCATTTCTCAAGCTTCCCAGGAACTTAACATAGACAGTTATGTAATTGGTGGTTTTGTGAGAGATTTACTTTTGAATAGAGATTTCAAAAAAGACATTGATATTGTTGCCGTTGGCAGCGGGATAGAATTGGCTTTAAAAGTGTCCCAATTACTTCCAAAAAAGCCCAAAGTTCAGGTTTTCAAAACCTATGGAACAGCCATGTTGCGATTTCTAGATACCGAAATAGAATTTGTTGGCGCCAGAAAAGAATCCTATCATTTTGAAAGTCGAAATCCGGTTGTAGAAAATGGAACATTAGAAGACGATCAAAACCGTCGTGATTTCACTATAAATGCTTTAGCTTTATCTTTAAACTCAAAAATTTTTGGCGAGTTATCCGATCCTTTTAATGGACTTGAAGATTTAAAAAATAAAATAATCAGAACACCTCTTGATCCAGATATTACTTTTTCTGATGATCCTTTGCGAATGTTGAGAGGAATTCGTTTTGCAAACCAATTGGGTTTTGAAATAGAAGAACACTCTTTGAACTCAATCACAAAAAACGCGGAGCGAATTAAAATTATTTCCGGGGAACGCATTGTTGACGAACTAAATAAAATCCTTTCAACTGACAAACCTTCCATAGGATTTTTGTTGCTATTTAAAACAGGGCTTTTGGACATTATTCTTCCAGAATTGACTGCTTTGAATCAAGTCGAAGAAATTGAAGGTCACACACACAAAAACAACTTTTACCATACCTTAGAAGTAGTAGATAATATTTGTCCAAACACAGATGATGTATGGTTACGCTGGGCTGCATTATTACATGATATTGGGAAAGCACCAACCAAACGTTTCAATAAAAAGCAAGGATGGAC
>NZ_JAYURN010000107.1:0-36652 GCF_043756175.1 Flavobacterium sp. | reverse complement strand
ATTATTGGTATTATTTCATTTCCTGTTCTTTTATCTGCAGCACTAATGTTGGTTATGGATAGAAGTATGGGTACATCATTTTTCTTGTCGGATATATTTATTTCTGGAGAAGTGTTACACTATCAAGGTGGATCTCCAGTTTTGTTCGAACATTTATTTTGGTTTTTGGGTCACCCTGAAGTTTATATTGTATTATTACCAGCTTTAGGAATTACATCTGAAGTTATCGCTACAAATTCTCGAAAACCAATTTTTGGATATCGTGCCATGATTGCTTCTATATTAGCAATTGCATTTTTATCAACAATCGTTTGGGGTCACCATATGTTTATTTCGGGTATGAATCCATTTTTAGGATCGGTATTTACATTTACAACTTTGTTAATTGCAATTCCATCTGCGGTAAAAGCATTTAATTATATTACAACACTTTGGAAAGGTAACTTACAGTTAAATCCTGCAATGTTATTTTCTATCGGATTGGTTTCTACCTTTATATCAGGAGGAATTACAGGAATCGTTTTAGGAGATAGTACATTAGATATTAATGTTCATGATACTTATTTCGTTGTAGCTCACTTTCACTTAGTAATGGGTATTTCTGCATTGTATGGTTTCTTTGCTGGTGTTTATCACTGGTTTCCTAAAATGTTTGGAAGAATGATGAATAAAAATTTAGGTTATATTCACTTTTGGGTAACAGCAATTTGTGCTTACGGTGTTTTCTATCCAATGCATTTTATAGGAATGGCTGGTTTACCACGACGTTATTATACTAATACTAATTTTCCTTTATTTGATGATTTAGCAGATGTGAATCAGGTTATTACAGGATTTGCATTGGTTGGAGCAGCTTTTCAAATAGTATTTATGTGGAATTTCTTTAGCAGTATTTTTTACGGAAAAAGAACAGTACAAAATCCATGGAGATCTAACACGCTTGAGTGGACTACACCAATAGAACACATACACGGAAACTGGCCAGGTGCTATTCCAGAGGTTCACAGATGGCCTTATGATTATAGCAAACCAGGACACGATGATGACTTTGTTCCTCAAACAGTGCCGATGAAAGAAGGTGAAGAAGAACTTCATCATTCATAAATAAAATTTAAAAATGCCTTTCTTGATGAAAGGCATTTTTAGTTTAAAGTATTTTATTAACTTTAAACCATAATTAAAAACCATGCAAAAGCTTTTTCAAATAATTTTGTTCCTCTCTTGTTTAACTGTCTTTTCTCAAGAAGAACCAAATTTTTCTGCGGTAGATTCATTGTATCGTGAAGATCAGTTTTATTTTGGGGTAACTTATAACGTGCTAAATCTAAAGCCAAAAGATGTTTCTCAAAACTCATTTTCCACAGGTTTAAGTCTTGGGTTTTTAAGAGATTTCCCTATCAATAAAGACAGAACATTTGCCATTGCACCAGGTTTGGGTTTTTCCTATAATAACTACAAAGAAAATCTTGTGGTCGACAATCTTGACGGAACCATTAATTATAGTATTATAGAATCAGGAATTAATTATAAAAAAAACAAATTAGCTTTGTATTTTGTCGATTTGCCTATAGAATTTCGTTGGAGAACATCAACTTTCGATTCTCATAAGTTTTGGAGGGTATATACGGGTTTTAAACTTAGCTATTTGATATTAAGTCAGTCAAGATATCTAGATGCAACCCAAAACTTTAAAATAAATAATAATCCAGACATCAATAAAATGCATTACGGAGCCTATATTTCTGCGGGATATAATTCTTGGAATTTATATGCTTATTACGGATTACAGAATATGTTTAAAAATGGTAGTTTAAATGGTAATCCTATAGAGATAAGTACTTTAAATATTGGATTAATGTTTTATGTTTTATAACCAAAAAAACAACAGTAATATTTGCGGAAACAATCCAATTAAGTATCCTAAAACTAATTCCTTATTAGTATGTGCTTTCATATATAACCGAGATGAAGCCACAATTCCATTACAAAACAATAGCAGACTTATAATGATTACTTCGTGAACTTTAAAATGCATACAACTACTGATGCAAAAAAGAGTTAAAGATGCCATTCCCAGCATATGTAAACTTACTTTCTTGTCGAAATAAACTAATATTAAAGCAATTATACTACTAATTATACTGCCTGAAAAAAAGTAAAATAACTCAGGAATCGTTTCTTTTGTGATACTTTTAACGATTAAAACGGAAAGTAATACTATATGAATAGTCAATGGAATTTTTCGTTGGGAAACTTTTGTAACCATTACCGAATCTATTTTACCCAACATAATGAGAAAATAAAAAATGGCTAAAGGAATAAATACAGTAACTAATAATACTTGTATGGTGTATAAATAAATCGCTTCGTAAACAAAATACCTATCTGTTGTTATAAAAAAATAAAAAAGAGTACCCATCACCGATATAAAAATAGGGTGGAAGAGATAAGAAAAAAAAGGAAGAATTCTTTTCAAGAAAAAAGTATTTTAGCAAATATACTTTTTTTGAGTTTAAAATTTAATCAAAAAAAATCCTATTTGTTTTACCAAATAGGATTTGTACATTTTTTTATTTAGTTTTTCTTGTTATCTTATAATAAACTCCACACGTCTGTCAGCGTCAAATTGAGCTTCAGAACAATTTATTTTGCAATTAGAAAATGGTTTAGTTTCTCCGAAACCTTTTGCTTCTATTCGTTCTGAATTGATTCCTTTTGTGATTAAATATTGTATAGCTTCCTGAGCTCTTTTGTCAGATAAAATCATATTATATATATCAGAACCTCTAGCATCAGTATGTGCATTTATTGCAATTTTCATCTCAGGATTAGCATTTAAAACTTCTAGAATTTTGTTTAATGATAAAGTAGATTCTTTTTTTATGGAAGCTTTATTAAAATCGAAATAAATATTCTCGATGGCAATAGTATTTTCCTTAATTTCAGCTTTTTCTTGATTTAATTCGATGTTTGCTGTCGAGTTTCCATTAGCAGTAATTACAGGCAATTCGAAATTTAAATAACCGTCTTTTTTAGCTGTAATTGTGTAGTTTTCTAAAGGTTCTACTTCAAAATTATAGCTTCCATTGTTGCTAGATATTTGTGTTGCAATTTCTTTTCCGTCTTCATCAACTAAACTAATTTTAGCATTTGGCAAAACAGTTTTACTTTGTTTTTCAGTCACCAAACCTTTTAAAGTTAAAGTGTTTTTTTGTAATTCGAAGTGATAAATGTCATATAAACCTGCGCTTTCGGCTCTGTTTGATGTTACATAACCGCTGTTTTTTGTTGCAAGGATAAACGCCACTTCATCGGCAGATGTGTTTATTGTTTTTCCTAGATTTAGAGGTGTTGTATAACGAGTTGTTTTTATTTTTGAAACAAAAACATCTTGTCCGCCATAACCATTGTGTCCATTTGAAGAAAAATAAATTTCTTTACTGGTTGGCGAAGCATAAGCAAATTTTTCGTCTCTATCTGTATTTATTGTTTGTCCTAAATTTGTAGGGTTTGTAGGAATTCCATCGGTATTAATTTCTGCTACATAAATGTCAAAACCCCCAAAGCCACCTGGCATATTTGATGAAAAATACATTTTTTTGCCATCAGGAGAAAGAGAAGGATTTTCTATAGAATAACTAACACTGCTAAAATCTATTGCAACTTCGCTAATCCAGGTATATTTTGTGTCGTCGAAAATTGATTTGTATAATTGATAATTTTTAGAATTCCCTTCGGCACTTTTAGTGTAATACACTGTTTTTTCATCACTTGAAAATGCTAATCCTTCTTCATTTCCTTTTCCGTCTAATGAATAAGCAAAGAAATTAGGTTTAGATAAATTCCCAGTTTTATCCATATTCAAACAATATAAACTATTGTAAGGATTATTAGTGTTTTCGTCTCTTCCTGCTCCAATTGCGCCAGTTTTTCGAGACGAATACATGATATATTTATCTTTAAAAAAAGTTGAGCCCACATCAGATAATTTAGTGTTTATGGCAGTTGCAACGACTGCATATAAATCTTTTGCTTCTTCGAAATTTGAAGTAATTGTAGTTTCTGAATTTTCATTTGTTGTAAATGAATCTTGTGCGAATATAATATTAGATAAAAGTAATAATGTAGCTAGTAATATTGAATTTTTCATAAAAATGTATTGATATTTTGGGTATTTTTTGCAAATAATGTGCAAAGGTATCATTTTCAATCAATAACGAATATAAAATTAGATAAAACGCAAAAATAATCGACAAAAAGCGTCTATTTATAAGAATAAATCGCTTTTCATTCCGATTGTATAATAAAATTCTTAAAAAAAAAGATAATAATTTCAAAAGAATAATTTTAAAACAGTTTTATAAAGTCAATAATTCTTCCAAATAATCTCTCTTGTTTGATAAACGAGGAATTTTGTGCTGTCCACCTAATTTGTCTTGATTTTTTAACCAATCATAAAAAAGATTTTCACGAGCAACATTTATCGTAAGCTGATTTAACGTCATGTTATTGTAACGTTTGGCTTCGTAATCGGAATTTAAAGCTTGTATGTTTTCGTCTAAAGTTTTTGTGAAAAATGCGATATTATCGGGCTGTTTTCTGAATTCGATAATCCATTCGTGTGAACCTTTTTCTTTGCCTTCCATAAAGATTGGAGCAACGGTATAATCTTTGACTTCAGAATTTGTCATTTTACAAGTTTTGGCAATAGCCATATCAGTGTTTTCGACCATAAGTTCTTCTCCAAAAACATTAATATGGTGTTTTGTTCTTCCTGTAACTCGAATTCTGTAAGGGTTTAAAGTGGTAAATCGTATCGTATCACCTATCAGATAACGCCACAAACCAGAATTCGTAGTAATTACTATGGCATAATTTTTATTAATTTCGACTTCAGCCAAGCGAATTATTTTCTGATTTGGTGTGCCAAAAACATCCATCGGGATAAATTCGTAAAAAATCCCGTAATCCAACATTAATAATAAATCACTAGAATTATTTAAGTCTTGAATGGCAAAAAATCCTTCCGAAGCATTGTAAATTTCGTAATATTTGAAATCTTGTTTGGGTAAAATCTTTTTGTACTGTTCACGATACGGATCAAAACTTACGCCGCCATGAAAATAGACTTCAAGATTGGGCCAGATTTCAAATAAATTGTTTTTTCCAGTTTCTTCTAATACTTTGTTTAATAAAACCATCATCCATGACGGAACACCTGCAAAACTTGTTACATTTTCTATTTTTGTTTCGTTTACAATAGCGAGTAATTTTGTTTCCCATTCGCTCATAAGCGATGTTTTGTTGCTTGGTGTACTGCTAAATTCTGCCCAAAACGGCATATTATCTATTAGTATTGCTGACAAATCACCAAAAAAAGTATTATTGTCTTCATATAACTGCTTGCTTCCGCCAAGTCGCAAACTTTTACCGGTAAATAATTGTGAATTTTCGTTGTTATTTAAATACAAACACAACAAATCTTTACTGCCTTTATAATGACAATCTTCTAAAGCGAAGTTGCTTACTGGAATAAATTTACTTTTAGCATTAGTAGTTCCACTCGATTTTGCAAACCATTTGATAGGTTCATGCCAAAAAACATTTTGTTCACCTTTTCTAGTTCGTTCTATAAGTGGTTCTAAATCTTCGTATGTAGAAACAGGAACTCGATCCTGAAATGTATGATAAGATTTTATAGAATTGAAGTCATATTGCTTACCAATAAATGTGTTGTCTGACGAACGAATAAGATTCATCAATAATTCTTCTTGCACTTCATTAGGATATTTTAAAAACAACTCAATCTGATGAATGCGCTGTTTTAAAAACCATGAAGCAATAGAATTTATGATGGGTAATGCCATTTTTTGAATTATGAATTATGAATTATGAATTTTGAATTATAACTTTACCAAAAATAAGGTTTTTTTTTAAAAATCCTAATTCATTAAATCTTAAATCCCAAATGCAATACGAAGGAGTTTTAACCAAAATGCAAACCGAAATTGGGAATCCAATTCAATATTATTTAGTATTTGAAAGCAGTTTCTTGAATGTAAATCAGTTACTTGGCAAAGAACTAGAAATAACTTTTCAGGGTTACCAATGTTTGAATTGCAACAAAAAAAAGAAGATTTTCCGTCAAGGATTTTGTTACGATTGCTTTATGGGAAGCGCTTCGGCTGGCGATTGGATTATGAAACCCGAACTTTCTACAGCACATTTAGACATAGAAGATCGCGATTTAGTGTACGAAAAGAAAGTACAACTACAACCACACATTGTTTATTTGGCTTTGTCTAGTGAAGTTAAAGTGGGCGTAACTCGCGGCTCGCAAGTCCCAACTCGTTGGATAGATCAAGGCGCTGTTCTAGCCATTCCTATTGTCGAAGTTCCTAATAGATATCTTGCTGGAATTACCGAAGTGGCGTTAAAAAATCATTATGCAGATAAAACCAATTGGCAAAAAATGCTGAAAAATGAAGTGCCAGTTGCCGATTTGATAAAAGAACGAGCTAGTTTAAAATATTTGATTCCGAAAGAAGTACAAGAATATTATCATCAGGATAAAAACGATTTATACGAATTGCATTTTCCTGTTTTGCAATATCCTAAAAAAGTGACCAGCCTAAACTTGGATAAATCGCCTAATTTTTCCGGAAAATTATCAGGAATAAAAGGGCAATACCTTATGTTTGAAGACGGAACAGTTTTTAATATAAGAACTTTTGAAGGTTATGTGGTGAAGATTAACCTGTAAGTTTGTCATTCCGAGGAACGAGGAATCTCATTTTAAAATTTTCAGTTGTAAATGGAATATAAATATATAACTATTAATGTCAAAAATGAGTTAATCAAGATGATATTTTGGAAACCATTTTCAGATAAATTTGTTTTGAATTTCAGCATAATCAAACTGATTATCGCTGTAATTGTTAAGCTTAATGCAAAGTAAAAACAAGCTCCATTTAAACCCGACATTAATTTATCAGAATAATCTTTACTTTTCGTTTTAATAGAATTAATGTTTTGAAAAATATAACTACGTCCAATTATTACTTCGTTTTCTTCAATAAATGTTTTTCTTATTGAAAACTCATACCCTTTTTCTGTGTAGAATTTATTACCAACGAATTCTTTAGTACTATAACTACTATATTTATTACGTCTGCTAATCACAATTTGACTGTAAGAAACTATTTTGTCATTAACTTGCTTTTGTGGTAAAATCAATTGATCAATGATAAACAAACTAAAGAATATAGGAATGCAAATTAGAATTTTGATTGTAATTTTTGTATATTTTTCTTTCATTAAAATAAAATCGTTTGTCGCTAATGTGTTATTTAAACTGAAGACTAAAGTTCCCACGCTTGTAGCAGTGGCTTGTGATTTAAGACTGAACTTTACAAACACAAACACAAATTTTGGCTGATAGCGTTTTTTTCGCAGGAAAAAACCAAGCTCAAGCCATTGCTACAAACGTGTGTTGGTAGTAGTAATTATTGTTTACAAAAATATGGGTCAATTTCTCCAGCTTTTGGTGCAAAAGTATTGTCATAACACATATGTAATTTTTTAGATGAAATTGTTTGTATTTTAGCTTCAACAGAAGTTCCTCTGTCACTTTCAGGTGCTGAAACTGATTTGTCTTGCTTTGCTGGAATATTATAAATTGTCACAATTTCACTTTTATATATTCCGCCATTATCTTTTATGTAATTAACATTTACGTTTGCTTCATCAATTAAATATTCAGTATTGTTTGTTACGATTATGTCTAAATTGCTAATTCCTCCGAGTTCATTATAACTGTAACGGTTTGTACTCGCTCCAATGTATTTTTCAATATTATTTCTGTAGTTTCTGTTTTTTGCAGTTAATTCGTCATTAATCCTGTCGTTTTCTGTATAAACGGCAGAAGAGTCTATTCCAAAGATATTATCACCATTGTAATTATTGGTTTCAGGATAGCGATTCGGGTGTATGTTCCCATTTAAGAATAAAAATAAAATTAAAGCGCATGCAACTCCCGAAATAATATAAACCTTTCTCAAAGATTTCTTTTTTTCAGGAATGTCATTTTGTATTTTTTCTTGTGATGGTTTAGAAAATATTGGCGGATTTAAGCTTGAATTTTGTTGAGCAAAATTTTCAAACTTTGGGGGTAAAGAATTTGAATTTATAATATCTTTTAGTTCGTCAACATTATTTCCAGTTGTCCAATTTTGCAAACCCTCATACCAAATAGGAGTTTCACTTTTAATTTGCATTGTTTTTAATTGTTCAATGTCAAACGGACCATTTTCGGTTTCGCCGTTATGAATAAAATATTTTCTCATTTTCTTTATAGTTTCTTTATTTCTACGATTTTCAAGATTATTACTGCCAACTAAGGGGTTGTTGCAGTTTTCTTTTTCTTCCCAAACAAACCATTCAACAAATCACCCGCAGCATTTTTTACAGCATCTTTTTTAGGATCTTTGGTTTTTGTAGTATCTGCAGGATCTTTTTTACCTCCGCCTAACAAATTTCCTAAAGCAGTAGTTCCTTGATTCATCAACTTATCTTTTTGTAATTTCACGATTTGTGAAGCCAAATTTGTTGAAGCTTGCTTCATATCTGTACTTACTTTTGGGCTAGAGAAACTTCCAGTCATTAAGGCTGTAATAGGGTGGTTTTCAATTTTTGCAGCATCGGCAGGAGTTAGTTTTGCTAATAATTTATTTACTTCAGCTCCTAAATATTTCGCAGGAACATCCATTTTGATGTTGTAATTCATGTTTTGGTCGAAACCATGCGAACCGCCAATTTCGGCATTAATATCTTGGTATTTTATTTTGAATGGTTTTATAGTAACTTTCCCATCTTTAAACGAAATAGCAGCTTTAATATCGTTTAAATTTAATTTACTCACATCTAAAAATTTCACTTGAGAACCCAAAGCCGACAGCATTTGCGAATTACTAGAATTAACTGTAGTTGATAATAACTGACCTAACAAATCGCCACTTATTGTTTTTAAATCAGGTGTCATTTCTGTTGCATCAAGATTTCCTGAAAGTTTAATATTTGAATTTAGTTTTCCATTTATAACACCCGCAATTGGTACAATTTTTTTCAACATGTCTAATTGTGTAAAAGTTTTGGCGATATCTACTTTACTTAAATCTAAATTCATGTTGAATGTTGGTACTTTTCCTTTGGTGGAAACCAAACCGTTTACTCCAATTTGACCATCAAAAATATTGGTTGTTACGTTTTGTAAAGTTACTGCTTCATCGCGAATTATCATTTTTCCAGAAACCGCTTTCAGTGTTAAATTGTCGTAAATAACCGTATTGGCTTTGGCTGTAATGGCGCAATCTAAAAAGGCTGGGATTTTTACAGCTTCTTTTCCTTTTTTTCTTCCAGACGATGATCCTGATTCTGAACTTCCTTTTGTAGTTACGGGAGTTGGTGCCATGAAATCGGAAACAAGGAAATTATTCGAATTCATGTTGAAATTCCCTTTCAAGATTTGGTTTCTAAACAAAAATCCGTAAAAATTATCTAGTGTTCCTGTCATTTGAATGTCTGAACTTCCTGTTTTCATATCCAATTGATTCAAACGAATTTGATTTGGATTGAAAGCCACAACCGCTTGTTTAATTTGAACAGGTTTCGCCATACCTTCTCCAGCATAATTAAATCCTGTAAGTGTCATGTTTCCTGCGTTTTGAATGTTTTGATACTGGCTGGTTTCTACCGATTTCATATCAAATTTTGTAGTCACATCAGCTTTTAGAATTCCAGAAAGTGGTGTCGATAATTTTACTGGATATGCTTTGGTTACATTTCCTAAATTGATCGTTCCTTTTAGCGCGGCATCGACTAACGCATTTGTAGCTACGTTTCTAATATTTGCTTTGGCAGTAAAAACATCCTGGTCAATCTTAAAAGAAAGTTTGTCAAGATTTACATAAGTGTCGTTCATCAAACCTGTTTCGTTGATGATTTTTGTATCGATAATAATATTTTGAACCGATTTTGGCAAATCTGGATATTGAAACGAAGCGTTGTTTGACGCAATAGCAATATTAAATTTCGGAACTGTTGTGTCTGTTAGCTTTCCTTTTGCAAAGCCAGCTACGGTAAAGTCTCCAGTGGTTTTCACCGTATTTAAATCTCCAGCATAAGCAGCAGGAACAAGTCCTAAGAAGTTTTTGAATGACGATGTTGGTGTTTTGAAAGTTAAATCATAATCCTGACCATCTTCTAATAATTGAATAAAACCGTTAAATTGTAATGGTAATTCGTTAATTTTTGCCGTATTATCTTTGAATGTATATTTGCTTTTCTCCAAATCGATTCCAAGAACTGCGTCGAGTGAAATGGCTACATTTTTCATGTAATTCATTTTGTCCATATCGAGCGAGATTTTTGCTGTCGATTTTGTGTCTAAATCTAAAACTTGTGAAGCAAAATTTCCAGTTCCTGAATGGTTTAATTCATTAATAACCATTTTAATTTTCGAACGTTCGTCGTAATATTTGAATTTGAAATTTTCTAAAGAATAATTCTGAATATTCATCGCAAATGGTTTGCTTTTAGAATCGTCTTTTTTAGTGTCTTTGATAGCAATGTCAAAATTCCCAATTCCGTCTTTGTTGAAAAGGATATTTGCTTTTCCATTTTTGACAGAAATTGCTTTAAGAGTCATGGGTTCGTTTTCGCCATTAAATAATTCTTTGATAGACATTTGAAGATTTAACTCTTCAAAAGCCACCAATGTATCGCCAACAAAAGGTGCTTTGTTGATAATGATTAGTTTTTGAATTCCTACATTGGCTTGCGGAAAACTTTTGAATAAACTCAAACTGGCATCGGCAAAAGTTACTTGAGCATCTACATTTTCGTTGATGCTTTGCTCGATTTTCGCTTTTATTTGGTCTTTAAAAAAGATAGGAATTGCCGCTAATGAAGCAATGATTACTAATAAAAAAACACCTATTCCTATAAAAATTTTCTTTTTCATATCGTTTGAATTTAATCCTAAATACCTCAAAGCAAAAATCTTACCTTCCTTATCTTACAAAAATAACATTTATAGTTTAGGTACGTTGTAAAGTTTTCATAAAAAAAAACGTTTCACTTATAAGTAAAACGTTTTTTTTGCTGGATTATTTTAAATCTTATTTAATATTCGCCTCAAATGGCATAATTGCTTGAACTCCTTTTTGAGTATTCATTTTTCTAATTTGTTCGATAATTTTATAGTTTTCGATGCCAATTTCTTCTTTAATTAAATTCTCACGAGATTTCATAAATGGAAAACCGCTTCCGCCAAATAAATCTTTAAAATCTTTCTCGTATTTAGGATAATCGACAGTCGAGTATTCTTTTACTTTAACCAAATTAGAAGCATAGTCCAAAGCGGCATCTAAACCACCTATTTTGTCAACTAATCCCAATCGCAAAGCGTCAGAACCAGCCCAAACACGTCCTTGTGCAATAGCATCTACTTGCGCAAAAGTCATTTTTCTTCCTGTAGCAACACGAGTTACAAAAGTATTGTAGATATGTTCTACACTTTCTTGTGTAAACTGTCTGAAATTATTATCAAGTGGTTTAAACAAACTATAACCTGATGCATTTTCGTGGGTTTCTACCAATTCAGAATTTATTCCGTATTTTTTTGTTACTTCAGATAGGTTTGGCAAAGTCCCAAAAACACCAATAGAGCCTGTGATTGTACTTGATTCAGCAAAAATTTGATTGGCATTACAAGCAATGTAATAGCCGCCAGAAGCCGCTAAATTTCCCATAGATACAATGACAGGTTTTACTTTTTTAGTGATTTCGATTTCTCTCCAAATCAAATCAGAAGTTAAAGCACTTCCTCCTGGGCTATCTACTCTTAAAACAATGGCTTTTATATCCTCATCTTTTCTTGCTTCTTGTAACGAACGACGCATCGAACCTTCTCCAACTGTATTTATATCGCCTTCTCCAGAACCTATTTCTCCTTGAGCATAAATAATTGCAATCTTATCTTTTACTTTAAAATCAGAAGTTGATGTGGCTATATCTTGGGTGTAATCCATAATATTAACCGTTTTATAATCCTCGTCAGCAGCTACTTTTAGTGCTTTTCTAATGTCATCATGATATACATCTTCATAAGCAATTTTGTCAATCAGTTTATTTTTCAAAGCCAATTCGGGAGTTCTGGCTAGTAAACCAGATGCAATAATGTTTAATTGTGCCACTGGAATATTTCTAGATTTAGAAATGTCGGTAGCCATCGCATTCCAAATCGAAGTTAGGAATGTGGTAATTTGATCTCTGTTTTCAGGACTCATTTCACTTAGTAAAAATGGCTCGACAGCACTTTTGTATTTTCCATGTCGAATCACTTCCATTTTCAATCCTGTTTTGTCTTGAAAATCTTTGAAATACATCACTTCGGTCGAAAGACCTTTAAAATCTAGTTCTCCAACGGGGTTTAAATAAACAGTATTCGCAACCGAATTCAAATAATAATCTTTTTGAGAATATACATTTCCATAAGCCATAACGAATTTACCTGATTTCTTAAAATCGTCTAATTGGTCACGCAAGGCTTTAGTTTGTGCAATACCAAGTGCCAAAGTATTATTTAGAATTGAAATCCCTTTTATCTTATCGTCTGTTTTTGCTACTTCAATAGCTTTTAGGACGTCTGTTAATCCGTCGTGATTGGCTTCGTAATAACCGATTTCCTCAAAATTAAATTTCCCTCCATAATCATTAGTTACTTCTTCTAGATTTAATTCTAAAACCGAATTGTTTTCGACATAAGTTGTTGCCGAGCCACCTCCAAAAATGGCTCCAATAATTAGTATTCCAAAAAAGAACAGCATGCAAAAAATAAACAACCCAATAATTGTTGCTAATACGTTTCCTAAAAATTTCATAATTAAATGTTTAATACAGATAAGTCGTGTTTTTATTGAATTTGTTACAACTCAAATTAGTTATTAACACTTGACAAATATAATAAGATTGTAAATTTCTTTTTAGTTAATTTGCTTTATATATGAAAACGCAGCAAAAAGTAGTTTTATCACTTGGAAGTAACCAAGGAAATCGTCTAGAAAACATCGAAAATTGTATTCAACTGATTCATCAGGAAATTGGATTAATTTTGCGTGTTTCTAATTTATACGAAACGCCTTCTTGGGGTTTTAGTAGTGAAGCTTTTTATAATTGCGTCTTGGTTTTACATACTTTTTTTTCTGCCGAAAAAGTATTACAAAAAATTGCATTAATAGAAATAGAGTTAGGGAGAATTAGACAAAACACAAACGAATACCAAGCTAGAACTATAGATGTTGATATTATTGCGATTGATGAACAAATATACAATTCCGAAACATTGACAATTCCGCATCAGCAAATGCAAAACAGGCTTTTTGTGTTATTACCTATGTTGGATTTGAAACTCGAATGGCAACATCCTATTCTTCAAAAATCAGTTCAAGAATTAATTAAAACCTGTGACGATAAAAGTTACTGCAAGGTTGTTTCAAATTTAGATTCCACTTTAAAAAAATACAGTATTAATCAATTGAATTATATTGCTATTGAAGGAAATATTGGTGCAGGAAAAACAACATTAGCCACAAAAATCGCTGAAGATTTTAATGCTAAAACTGTTTTAGAACGATTTGCTGACAATCCTTTTCTGCCCAAATTTTATAAAGATCAAAACCGATATGCATTTCCTTTAGAAATGTCATTTCTAGCCGATAGGTACCAACAATTATCTGACGATTTATCGCAATTTGATTTGTTTAAAGACTTTGTTGTTGCCGATTATCATATTTTTAAATCATTAATCTTTGCCAAAGTAACTTTGCAAGAAGACGAATTCAGGTTATATAAAACCTTATTCGATATTATTTATAAGGAAATGCCAAAACCTGATTTGTATGTTTATTTATACCAAAACACAGATAGATTACTGCAAAATATTAAAAAAAGAGGCCGAAGCTACGAGCAAGAAATTGAAGCCGAATATCTAGAGAAAATAAACCACGGTTATTTAGATTACATCAAATCGCATAAGGATTTAAATGTTTTGGTAATTGATGTTTCCGATTTTGATTTTGTAAAAAAACAAAAAGACTATGTAAAGGTTTTAGAAATAATTCAAGAAAAATTAGATTTACAAACTTCATAGAAATCTAATATTCTAAATTGTCCAGTTTTACAAATAAATCCCAAACTACAATTCCAGCGCTTACTGAAATATTTAACGAATGTTTGGTTCCTAATTGGGGGATTTCAATTGTGCCATGGCAAAATTTTATAGCTTCTTGGTTTACACCAAAAACTTCATTACCAAAAACCAAAGCGTATTTTTTATCGTTTTCAACTTTAAAATCATTAAGAAATATCGAATTTTCTACCTGTTCGATGGCAAAAACAGCCATGTCCTCTCTTTTTAAATTTTCGACCACTTCCAAAACATTTTCGTGGTATTCCCAAGCAACGGTTTCAGTAGCACCAAGAGCAGTTTTGTGAATTTCTTTGTTAGGAGGAGTTGCAGTTATACCACACAAATATACTTTTTCGATTAAAAAAGCGTCGGCAGTTCTAAAAACCGAACCAATATTGTGTAAACTTCTAATGTCGTCTAGGATAATGATTATAGGTGTTTTTGTAGCTTCTTTAAAATCTGAAATTGATTTTCTTTCTAATTCGCTGTTTTCTAATTTTCGCATGCTATTTTTTATAAAAAAAGCTTCCTAAATATTTAGGAAGCCTTAGTAATATTATTCTTAATGTATTAGCTTTTTGTAGGATCAGCAACTGGCGTTACTGTCATAGGTGTAGTTCCTGGAGCTGGTGTTGCATCTGGTAAAACCGTACCTTTAATAGTTAATACTTTTGTTGGCATACCTTCAGCATTCGAAGTTACAGTAACTGTTTTAGTAAACGGACCAACTCTGTCAGTAGCGTATTTTACACCAATAGCAGCTTTTGCTCCAGGGGCAATTGGATCTTTAGGAGTTGTTGGTACTGTGCAGCCACAAGAACCTTGAGCATTTGTAATAATAAGTGGTTTGTTTCCATTATTTGTCAATACAAATTCTCTTTTTCCATCAGCATTGTGTGCAATTGTTCCATAGTCGATAGTTTCGTTTTCAAAAACCATTCCAGCACCTTCTACTTTTGGAATTGCAGCAACAGCACCTTTTTTAGTTTTTGTTACTTTTTTAGTTTTAGTTACTTCTACTTTTGCTTTAGTTGCAACTTCTTGAGCATTAACTGTATTTGCTCCAAAAAAAGCAACCGTAGATAAGATAAATATGATTTTTTTCATTTTTAATTTTAATTATTGTTAACACAACAAATGTAAAAATAAAACTGAATTACAACACTTTTTTACACAAAAATTGTTGTTAAATTTTTGCCTAAATATTTAGTTAAAATAAGTAAATTCGTTGCTTATAATTAAAATTTAAAATTTTGTCTGCAAAAGAAATCAAGGAAACGCCATTAATGAAACAATACAACGAGATAAAAAGAAAATATCCCGATGCTTGTTTGCTATTTCGTGTGGGCGATTTTTACGAAACTTTTGGCGAAGATGCGGTTCGCGCATCAAAAATCCTTGGGATAACACTCACAAAACGTGGCGCTGGTTCACCTACCGAAACGGCTTTGGCTGGATTTCCGCACCATTCTATCAATACCTATTTGCCTAAATTAGTCAAAGCAGGCCTTCGTGTTGCCATTTGCGACCAGTTAGAAGATCCTAAAATGACCAAAACTATTGTGAAACGCGGCGTGACCGAACTGGTTACTCCAGGAGTTTCGATGAATGATGAAGTTTTAAATTCGAAAACTAACAATTTTCTTGCTTCGATTTATTTTGGTAAAAAAATAATTGGCGTTTCCTTTCTAGATGTTTCTACCGGAGAATTTCTTACTTCTGAAGGAAACGAAGAATATATCGATAAATTGTTGCAAAACTTTAGCCCAAGCGAAATTTTGGTTCCAAAGCAAAACAAAGGTGATTTCAAAGAGAAATTTGGAGATAATTTTCATGCTTTTTATCTCGAAGATTGGGTTTATAAAGAAGATTATGCAGTAGAAACGTTAATCAATCATTTTCAAACTAATTCGCTAAAAGGTTTTGGTATCGAAGAATTACCTAACGGAATTATAGCTTCCGGAGCAATTTTGTATTATTTATCAGAAACGCAACACAATCGAATTCAACATATAACTTCAATTCATCGCATCGCCGAAGACGCTTACGTTTGGATGGATCGTTTCACGATTAGAAACCTAGAATTATACCACAGTTACAACCCGAATGCCGTGACTTTGCTCGATATTATCGATAAAACGCTTTCGCCAATGGGCGGACGAATGCTCAAACGATGGTTGGCGCTTCCGCTAAAAGATGCTAATAAAATAAAATCTCGTCACGAAGTTGTAACTTATTTTAAAGAAAATCAAGAAATCCTTCAAAAAGTTCAAAATCAGATTAAACAAATTTCCGATTTAGAACGTTTAATATCTAAAGTAGCAGCTGGCAGAATTAGTCCAAGAGAAATTATTTATCTAAAAGAATCATTAGATGCTATAATTCCGATAAAAGAATTGGCACTACAAAGCACACAAGAAGCTGTAAAAGTTATTGGCGACAGTTTGCATAGTTGTGATTTGTTGCGAGAAAAAATAAAAACAACACTAAACCAAGAAGCTCCTGTTGCAATAAGTAAAGGAAATGCAATCGCTTCGGGCATAAATACTGAATTAGACGAACTGCGAGGAATTTCAACTTTAGGAAAAGAATATTTAGAAGGAATTGAAAAGCGAGAATCGGAAAAAACAGGTATTTCTTCACTAAAAATATCATTCAATAATGTTTTTGGTTATTATATCGAAGTTAGAAATACACACAAAGACAAAGTGCCAACGGAATGGATACGCAAGCAAACTCTTGTAAATGCTGAGCGATATATTACCGAAGAACTCAAGGAATATGAAACTAAAATTTTAGGAGCCGAAGAAAAAATTCAGCAAATAGAAAATCAGTTATTTGAACAATTAGTCAGTTGGATTGCTACTTATATCAAGCCAGTTCAATTGAATGCAAATTTGGTCGCACAATTGGATTGTTTGGTTTCATTTACACAATTAGCTATCGATAATAAATACGTCTGTCCAGAAATAAACGATTCTTTTGCTTTAGATATAAAAAATGGACGCCATCCTGTTATCGAGAAACAATTGCCAATCGGTGTTCCGTATATTGCTAACGATGTTTATTTAGATCGAGAAACCCAGCAATTAATTATGATTACCGGACCAAATATGTCAGGTAAATCGGCTATTTTGAGACAAACGGCACTTATTGTGTTGTTGGCACAAATGGGAAGTTTTGTTCCTGCAGAAAGCGTGCAAATGGGAATTGTAGATAAAATTTTTACTAGAGTCGGAGCGAGTGATAATATTTCGATGGGAGAATCTACTTTTATGGTCGAAATGAATGAAACAGCTTCCATTTTGAATAATATTTCCGATAGAAGTCTGGTTTTACTTGACGAAATAGGTCGTGGTACTAGTACTTACGACGGAGTTTCTATTGCTTGGGCTATTGCCGAGTTTTTACACGAAAATCCAGCACAACCCAAAACTTTGTTTGCAACGCATTATCATGAATTGAACGAAATGACCGAATCGTTACCTCGAATTAAAAATTATAATGTTTCTGTCAAAGAATTAAAAGATACGGTTTTGTTTATTCGTAAGTTAGTAAAAGGAGGAAGTGCACATAGTTTTGGTATACATGTCGCAAAAATGGCTGGAATGCCACAAATCGTTTTACAGAAAGCAGAAAAGATTTTAAAAAAATTAGAAAAAAATCATTCAGCTGAGTCGTTAAGTGGAATAAAGACTAATAAAGAGGATATGCAGCTCAGTATTTTTAATCTTGACGATCCGCTTTTGGAAGAAATTAAAGAAGAAATTCTTAGTTTAGATATTAATACCCTGACTCCGGTCGAAGCTTTAATGAAATTGAACGAGATAAAACGAATGTTAAGTAAAAAATAAAGTTTCTAAAACAAGGATTTTCAGAGCATTATAAAAAAGTATTTTTTTTTTATTAAAAAACCCTTGTATAATTGAATTAATGTATTAAATTTGCCCTCGCAATACAGTAATGCATTGCAGTTCTTTTTAAAATTTGAAAACGCGAAAATAGCTCAGCTGGTAGAGCGCGACCTTGCCAAGGTCGAGGTCGCGGGTTCGAGCCCCGTTTTTCGCTCTATACCTAACAAAAATTATATTTAATTTTTGAAAAATAAAACTGCTTGGGTGGTGAAATTGGTAGACACGCTGGACTTAAAATCCAGTGACTGTAATGGTCGTACGGGTTCAAGTCCCGTCCCGAGTACAAAAGCTTCAAACATAGTTTGAAGCTTTTTTTATTTTAATTCATTTGTAATTTTTACTTTCAAATTATATTCAAAAGAGATGAGCGCATTTGTTATTAGTAAAAGAATTAACGACGAGTATAAATTTGAATTTACTTCTAGAAGAGGTAAAGTTATTTTCACTAGTAACAACTTCGAACTAAAATTTGAATGTGAAAATGAAATTGAATTCCTAAAAGCTTCTGTTGGAGATGCTGTTTTTTTAAAATTCAAATCCTCAAGAGGTAAATTTTTTTTCAGATTAATTATTCACGAAAAAGAAATAGCTATTAGTCGAAAATATACTACACAATTGCTGTTGCAAAAAGGAATTGATGAAATTCTAAAATATGCCTCTAAATCTGAAATACTAGACTTTTCTAATAATGACTTTGCTTTCTTTGATAGTTTAGAGGTAAAGGAATAGTTAGGTCCTTTGCTTTCCGATTTTTATAATAATCTCAATAATATATCTATATTTAAAACAGTCTCTCTCGAAGCGTCTGGATTGCTAGAACGGAGAATCTGTATTAATTTCATAGACAACATTAGTGTTGTAATAGTTTTTATGAAAAACTATTATAAATAAAAAACCACGCCGTTGGCGTGGTTTAAAATTTTCAGAATTAGATTCTAATTATTTTTTTGCAGCATCAACAGCAGTTGCAGCAGCGTCAGTTGCAGTTGCAGCAGCATCTGTTGCAGTAGCAGCAGCATCAACAGCAGTAGTAGCAGCAGAATCAGCAACAACAGCTGCAGAATCAACAGCTTCTTCCATTACTGGAGCAGCTTCTTCAGTTACTGGAGCCTCAGCAGCAGCATCTTTACATGATACAAAAGAAACACTCATCATAGCTACTAAAGCTAAACTTAAAACAACTTTTTTCATCTTACTTAATTATAAAGGTTAATTATTAATTCTTTGCAAAGATATAAAATTTTTTATATGTAAAACTTTTTTTTTGCTTTTTTTAAAAAAAAATCAATCTTTGTCAACATGTAATTTATTTACAATTTCTGTGCCAAAACTTTAGTCTAAAAAAGTATTTTAAAAAAATAGCAAAAAACGATCAACTATTTTTAAGCTACTGGTTATTAATGATTTATTTTTTCTTTGGATGAACCAATTTCATTTCATCAATTAAATGTTTTGCACCAGCAAATTTGTCAACAATAAACAGTACGTATCTCATGTCGACCATTACATTCCTGCAAATTGATGGGTCATAATGTATGTCGCTCATGGTGCCTTCCCAAACACGATCAAAATTTAATCCAATTAGATTTCCCTCGGCATCTACCGCTGGACTTCCTGAGTTTCCTCCTGTGGTGTGATTTGTGCCTATAAAACAAACTGGTAATTTTCCGTTATCGGCATATTGCCCATAGTCTTTGTTGTTATAAAGTTCAATTAGTTTTTTAGGAACATCAAATTCGTAATCACCAGGAACATATTTTTCCATAACACCATCTAAATAAGTCACAGGATTATAGTAGGTAGCGTCTTTTGGAGAATATCCTTTTACTTTTCCGTAAGTAACACGCAAGGTGCTATTGGCATCTGGAAAAATACGTGAGTTAGGATATAATTCTAGCTGTGCTTTCATATAAATTCTTTGCAAAGCTGTTATTTTTAGATTGATCTCGTCAAATCTTGGAGCTACATTTTTACTGTAATTATCCGCTAATGATTTTATAAAAACATAACCTTTGTCTGAATTCAATTTTTTTAATACTGATTTTGCATCACCACTTAAAAGCGTTTTAAATTTTGCATAATCGACTAATTTCGATTTGCTATATATTAATGTTGTTAGTTTTTTGTTATCGACATTTAATAATGAAGCAGGTAAAAACTGTTTTGGCGCTTTGTTACCATAAAGAGTAATAAGTTGTTCGAAAACTTTCTCGTCTACATTTTTGTTGAAATCTTTAAAGAAATCTTCCTGAGATTTGATTAAGTTTTCCTTTCGGTCATTAAATGCTTGTTCGCCTTTGACTGTAAACACTTGTTCTAGTTGGTATAATTTGTAACCCAAGCTTAATAATTCTGTATTTTTTACAACGACTTCATTAAAATAATCTCTGCTTACTGCATAAGGTGTAATTTCAGTATAGTTCTTTTCAAATTCAGCTAATAAGTTACCGTATTCGTTTTGTTTACCAGTCGCAATAACTTTTTGTTGAAAATCTTTCTCAAAATTTTGTTTGAGACCAACGGCATTCGATTTTTTTAAACCTTGACTTTCACCAATCCATTTTTTCCAATAATTAGCTACACCAGCATATTTTGAAGCATACTGAATCTTGATAGCATTGTCTTTTCGCATGAAGCCATCTTGTACTTTTAGCGCTGCATCACGAATTTCTATTTTTGCAGGATTGGTTTCATTTACAATTTGTGCTACTGCAAATGATGGTAAATATTCCTGCGTTTTACCAGGATAACCCATAACCATTGTAAAATCGTCTTCCTGAATACCATCTAAAGAAACTGGTAAAAAGTGTTTTGGTGTATAAGGAACATTGTCTTTAGAATAAGCTGCTGGATGGTTGTTTTTGTCGGCATAAATCCTAAACATCGAGAAATCTCCCGTATGACGTGGCCAAACCCAGTTGTCTGTATCCGAGCCAAATTTACCGATCAAACTTGGTGGCGCACCAACTAAACGAACATCCTTAAAAACTTCAGTAACGAATAAAATGTATTGATTTCCTTCAAAAAAAGTACGGACTTTGTTTTCTTGCCAAGCTTCTTTTGCAAAACTGGTAGAAACTTTTGTGATGTTTTCCTGAATTTTCTTTTGTTTTTCCGCTTCCGAAGTAATGGCTGCAACACCATCTAAAACTTGAGCAGTTACATCATTGATACTTACAATAAATGTTACCACTAAATTCTCGTTTGGTAATTCGTCTTCCATTTTCATTGCCCAAAAACCATCGGTTAGATAATCGTGTTGCGTAGAAGAATGGTTTTGAATAGCATCGAAACCACAGTGGTGATTGGTAAGAATTAATCCTTTTGGGGAAATTACTTCCGAAGTACAACCACCATTAAAATGCGGAACGGCATCTTTTAAACTCGAATGATTTACCGAATAAATATCATCGGCAGAGATTTTCATACCCAAGTTTTTCATCTCTGTTTCGTTCATTCCGTTTAGTAGAGAAGGAATCCACATACCGCCTTGCTGCGCTTGTGTTTGTATGACAAATAATAGGAGGAATAGTTTTAAAAATTTCATAAGTACTATTTTTTTGAAGGTTGCAATGTAAGAATTTAATTTATTTGGGTTATTTTTTTTAAGTTTTGATTAAGAAATATGTTTTAAAATAATGTTAGTCGCGCCTTTATTCATATTCACAAAAGTGTTGCAAATATGTCCTTTTTCAAATCTTTCATCGGGATTTTGAATTAAATTATCGAAAATTTCATCCAATTCTTTTTGATTAGAAATCGAAACACAACCCGTCATATTGACTAAAGCTGTTGCTTCGGCAAAATGAGAAAAATTTGGACCAATAACAATCGGAACGCCAAAAGTAGCGGGTTCTAATATGTTGTGAACACCAGGATTTCCGAAACCGCCGCCTACATAAGCAATGTCAGCGTAAGAATATATTTTAGTTAAAATTCCAATGGTATCAATAATAAAAACGTTGTATTCAGATAAATTTTTATTCGATTTTTCTGAAAATAAAAGCGATTTTTTTGTAATTGAATTTTTTAATTCTTGAATTTGCTCCGGCTTAATATTATGTGGTGCAATAATAAATTTTACCTCATTTGAGGATTGATTAATATAATTCACCAATAAACTTTCGTCTTTTGGCCATGAACTTCCAATAACAATAGTTGTCACTCTGAGCGTAGTCGAAGAGTTATTTTTAAATTGTGCTATAAAATCTATTGAATTGTCACGTTCTAAAATAGAAACTACTCGATCAAAACGAGTGTCTCCAGAGATTTTTACATTAGTAAAACCAATACTTTGCAAGAGTTTTTTGGAATTTTCGTTTTGTACAAAAAAGTAATCGAAAGATTGCAACGCATTTCTATAAAAACCACCATACCATTTAAAAAAAGCTTGTTTTTCTCTAAAAACACCCGAAATTAGATAGGTTTTGATATTTTGTTTTTTGAGCTCATTCAAATAATTAGGCCAATATTCGTATTTGATAAAGAAAACCATTTCTGGACGCACTAATTTTAAGAATTGTTGTGCATTATTTTTAGTATCTAAAGGCAAATAAACCGTAACATCAGCAACCGTATTATTTTTTCTTACTTCATAACCAGATGGAGAAAAAAAGGTAACCACAATCTTATGAGAAGGAAATTTTTCTTTT
The DNA here is from genome assembly GCF_043756175.1 of Flavobacterium sp. Classification (GTDB taxonomy): domain Bacteria; phylum Bacteroidota; class Bacteroidia; order Flavobacteriales; family Flavobacteriaceae; genus Flavobacterium. The sequence continues at coordinate 13,838 of NZ_JAYURN010000107.1, read as the reverse complement.
ATTTTTTCAATTACTGGCAAACCTTGTTCATACTCGCCTAGAGACGCAGCGTGAAACCAAATGGTTTTATCTTCTGAGTTTATTTTGCTTTGTAAAGTTGTATAAACAGTTTTTCGACCCTCGACAAAAAGCTTCATTTTTGGACTGAAAAGAGCTACGATATGTAACAAAAAACCAGCAAGTTGAACGATTAGATTATAAATGAAAAGCATTGCGTAAAATTTGATTTCAAAAATACATTTTTCTTTACATTATATAATAAGTATGAATCTAAAATTCCTATTTTTGTTCTAAATTCAAAACTTTGTGAACCTAGTGAAAGCTTTGTGAACTTTGTGGTTAAACGAAAAAGATGAAAAAAATTCAAATGGTTGACTTAAAAAGTCAGTACGAAAAAATAAAAGATACAGTAAACACTTCTATTCAAGGAGTTTTAGATACAAATACTTACATAAACGGACCAGAAGTTCACAAATTTCAAAAAAATCTTGAAGAATACTTAGATGTAAAACACGTGATTCCTTGCGCAAACGGAACCGATGCTTTGCAAATAGCTATGATGGGACTGGGTTTAAAACCAGGTGACGAAGTTATTACTGCCGATTTTACATTCGCAGCCACTGTCGAAACTATTGCACTTTTGCAACTAACACCAGTTTTAGTCGATGTGGATAGGTACAATATGAATATTAATATTGAAGCTATTAAAAAAGCAATAACACCCAAAACAAAAGCCATTATTCCGGTACATTTGTTTGGTCGTGCTGCTAATATGGAAGCGATCATGCAAATTGCAAAGGAGCGCAACCTTTTTGTAATCGAAGATAATGCACAAGCTATTGGAGCCAATTGCAAATTTTCTGACGGCACAAAAAAGAAAGCAGGAACAATAGGTCATGTAGGAGCAACGTCATTTTTTCCGTCTAAAAACTTAGGTTGTTATGGTGATGGTGGCGCTATTTTTACAAACGATGATGATTTAGCTCACACACTACGAGGTATTGTAAACCACGGAATGTATGTACGTTACCATCACGATGTGGTTGGCGTAAATTCTCGTTTAGATAGTATTCAAGCGGCTGTTCTTAATGCAAAATTACCACTTTTAGATACGTATGGTAAAGCTCGTCAAGATGCGGCTAGAAAATATTCAGTAGCTTTTGAAGGACATAAAAATATTGTAGCACCAAGTATTTGTGATATTTGCGATTGCCATGTTTTTCACCAATACACGTTACGAATTATCGATGCGGACAGAAATGGTTTGATGGATTATTTGTTAAGCAAAGACATTCCATGTGCGATTTATTACCCAATTCCGTTGCATTCTCAAAAAGCCTATTTAGATTCGAGATATAAAGAAGAAGATTTTCCGGTAACCAATCAATTAGTTCAGGAAGTTTTATCATTGCCAATGCACACAGAGCTTGACGACGAACAAATAAAATTTATAACCGATTCTGTTTTAGAGTTTTTAAATAAGTAATTTTTTAAGGAGCTAATCCAGCTATCCGTTGCAATCTCGCCAAGAAAAATGGCGAGGATTTTCACTACTATCTGGGCTAAAAAGTAACAAATACAAATCAACATTTCATGAAAATATTAGTAACAGGAGGTCTCGGATTTATAGGTTCTCACACCGTTGTCGAATTGCAAAATGAAGGTTTCGAAGTAGTTATTATCGATAATCTTTCTAACTCATCTGAAGAAGTCCTAAAAGGAATTGTTGCCATTACAGGTAAAACACCTTTGTACGAAAAATTAGATTTAAGAGAAAAAACATCGGTACAAAATTTTTTCAAAAAACATAATGATATTGATGGTGTAATTCACTTTGCAGCTTCAAAAGCAGTGGGGGAAAGTGTCGAAAACCCTTTGTTGTATTACGAAAACAACATTCATACCTTGGTTTATTTACTGCAAGAATTGCAACAAAAAGCCGAAGCTAATTTTATTTTCAGTTCCTCTTGTACCGTTTATGGCCAGGCCGAAAAAATGCCAATTACAGAAAATGCACCTATAAAACCAGCCATTTCTCCATACGGAAACACAAAACAAATAGGCGAAGAAATTATTACAGAAGTTTGTAAAGTCAGTACTATAAATTCAATTTTATTGCGCTATTTTAACCCAATTGGAGCGCATCCAAGTGCCGAAATTGGCGAATTGCCTATTGGAATTCCACAAAATTTAATTCCGTATATCACACAAACAGGAATAGGTTTGCGTCAGGAATTATCGGTTTACGGGGATGATTATCCAACGCCAGATGGGACTTGTATTCGCGATTATATTCATGTGGTCGATTTGGCAAAAGCCCATGTTATTGCGCTGCAACGTTTATTAAATAAGAAAAACTTAGAAAAAGTAGAAACTTTCAATTTAGGAACTGGGACAGGAAGCTCGGTTTTGGAAGTTATCACTGCTTTCGAAAAAGTTTCTGAACAAAAATTACCTTATAAAATTGTTCCTCGTAGAGAAGGCGACGTCATTTCTGCTTACGCAAATACCGATAAAGCTAATACTATTTTGGGCTGGAAAGCACAATCTACATTAGAAGAAGCATTAGCAAGTGCTTGGAAATGGGAACAAAAAATTAGGAATCAGTAGGCAGATTTCAGTAAAAAAAGGCAAACTTTTTTATCTAAAAATCTATTATCTCGAAAAAAAATGAACCAAAAAACTGATTTTAAATTATTATTCTGTCTAATTGTAGTTGCAGTGGTTTGGGGAACAACTTATTTTGGTATTCGAGTTGCTGTCGAAACGATTCCACCTTGGTACATTACTTCGATGAGACAAGGTTTGGCTGCATTAATTATACTTTGTATTTTACTTTACAAAAAAGAATTGTCTTGGATTGGCTGGGGAAATTTTAAACTTCAGTTTGTACCAGCAATATTAATGATTGTTATCGCCAATGGTTTTACCACTATTGCCGAAAAAAGTGTTCCAAGTGGTTTGACTTCAATATTAAGTGCTTTATCTCCAGTTGTTATTTTTATTGGAAGCATTTTATTTGGGTTACAAAAACCAAATATCAAAGGTTTTATTGGAGTTATTGTTGGTTTTCTTGGTGTTGTTTTTATCTTTAGAGATGGGCTTGGAGCTATTTTAGACCCGAATTATAAAACAGGAATTCTGTTTTTGAGTATCGCCATTTTAAGTTGGTCGGCAGGAACTGTTTATTCTAAAATGCACATTCATAAATCTAATAATATTGCACTCAATTTGTTTTATCAATTTGCTATTGCAGCTATTATTCAGTTATTTCTGGCACTTATATTTTCTCCAAATGTAGATGTTAGTTTATGGAGTTTTAGAAGTGTTTTTACAACCTTATATTTAGCCGTTTTCGGATCGGTTTTGGCATTTTTCTGTTACTTATATGCTTTAAAAAGAGTTACAGCTATTCAAGTTTCAATCTTAAATTATATTAATACCATTATTGCAGTTTTCTTGGGTTGGTTGTTTCTTGATGAAGTAATTACTAATGATTTTATTATTGCAACAGCGCTAATCATTTTGGGTGTTTTTATCATTAATTATAAAAAGAAAGAAATTTAGAAATTAAAAAATTTCTAATGTTAATTCATAATGTCTAATTACTTTATTTTTAATAATAAATTAGGATCTGGACAATTTACTGAGTAATATTCTAGATTTTTTATATTGCAAACACCCGGATAATCACCTGTTTTGTTTTCCATATCAATTATAATTTGAAAATGTAAGTGTGGTGCATAATCACCATTTATTGGTGGGAGACCAAGATTAGCAATTTGTTGCCCTTTTTTTACTAAATCACCAACATTTTTACCCATTAAACTAGCTTCACTCAAATGGCCATATAATGTGTGAAATTTAATATTTTCAATTTCATGCTCTATAATGATTGTTGGACCATAATCTCCTAATGCGGTATTGTTCTGAAAACTGTGAATTTTTCCATCTAAAGCGGAATAAATTGCTGCTTGTTGGTTTATCCACAAATCTAAGCCAATGTGTATATTTCTTTCGTCAGTATTTTGGCTATTGAAAACAAAACTTCTTTTGTATAAATTTCGAGTTTCTATATAACCGCCATATGCTATTTTGGCTTTGTTATTATCTAAGTAATTTTGAATAAAAATCTCATAATCTGCTGCAGTTTCTAGACTGTGTCTTTCTAATTCGGTATTTGCAGCTGATAAATTTAAAGCAATATATTCGGAATAATCAATATTAGAAGCAATAACTTTTGAAGCTTCAATTTTATTAAATAATTCAAGTATTTTTGACATGTGTTAGTTTTTTGATTTTCAAATATAAAAAATCCTCACAAATAAATTTTATGAGGATTGTATTTAAATTCGATTTAAAAATTAAGCTGAAAAAGTTTCTACTTCTTTATTTATTTTATTAACTAATCCAACCAGTACTTTTCCTGGACCAACTTCTGTAAATAAAGTGGCGCCATCTTGTATCATTTGTTGTACCGATTGTGTCCATTTTACAGGAGCGGTCAATTGTATGATTAAGTTTTTCTTAATCTCAATTGGATCAGAAATGGCACTTGCAGTTACATTTTGATATACGGGACAAATAGGAGTAGAGAAAGTTGTTGCTTCAATAGCAGCTGCTAATTCTTCACGAGCAGGTTCCATCATTGGCGAGTGAAATGCACCGCCAACAGGTAAAATCAAAGCTCGTTTTGCGCCCGCTTCTTTCATTTTTTCGCAAGCCAATTCTACGGCTTTATATTCACCAGAAATAACCAATTGCCCCGGGCAGTTATAATTTGCAGCTACCACAACACCATCAATAGAAGCACAAATATCTTCTACGATTTTATCATCAAGATTCAAAACTGCTGCCATTGTTGAAGGTGCAATTTCACAAGCTTTTTGCATAGCAATTGCTCTTTGTGAAACTAATTTTAATCCGTCTTCAAATGATAAAGCGCCATTGGCAACTAACGCCGAAAACTCACCTAAAGAGTGTCCAGCAACCATTTCTGGTTTAAAATTTTCTAATGTTTTTGCTAAAATAACCGAATGTAAAAAAACGGCTGGTTGGGTAACTTTGGTTTCTTTTAATTCTTCGGCTGTGCCTTCAAACATGATATCTGTAATTCGGAAACCCAATATGTCATTCGCTTTTTCGAATAATGATTTTGCTAATTCTGAATTTTCATATAAATCTTTGCCCATTCCTGTAAATTGTGCACCTTGACCTGGAAATATGTATGCTTTCATCTTTTGTGTTTAATTTGTTAGAAAACCAGAGCAAAAATAGTATTTTTATTATAATTCGATAGAATTTACAATTTCTAATAATTGATTTTTTAAATCTGGATTAATAATTCCGTTAGAAGCATCAAAATTATCGTTGAAACTTGGTAAAGAAAAACTGCCTTTTACAATGCCGCCTTGAAACGGAAATCTTTTGGTGGCGATATCTAATGCCGAACTTCCACCACGAGCACCGGGAGAAGTTGCTAATAAAAGCATTTCTTTTTCCTGAAACGTTTTAGAATTTATTCTTGAAGTCCAATCTAATACATTTTTGAAAGCTGCAGAAAAGTTTCCGTTGTGTTCTGCAAACGAAATAACAATTAAATCGGCACTTCCAATTTTCGCATAGAAATCGGTTGCCAATTTATGAATTCCGTTTTCTTTTTCTTTATCCACAGAAAAAACAGGCATTTCATAATCGTTTAAATCTAACACTTCCACAGAAGCATTCTCAAATTGGTTGGCAGCATAAGTTACCAATTGTTTGTTTATGGATGTCTTACTTGAAGAACCCGCAAAAGCAATGATTTTTCTCATTAGTTATTTTCTATAAAAGTTTTCGTTTTTAATACGGCGTTTTTCACCATTTCTTGATTTTCAAATTCAGATTGCGTGTTTTTATCTTTCCAGTTGATGGTAAATGTCATTTCGGTTTCATTATCTGAAATCGCTTTAATATCATTATCCACATAACCTTCAAACTTCGGATGCTCTAACAACAAAAACCTTACTTTATAAGGTAAAAACGTAATTTTCTCTACCAAAGTTGTAGTGTTTTCAGCTGTAGTGATTGTCATTTTTCTGGTTACGAAGTCTTCGTTTTTCTCCAAAATAATTACATCACTTACGCCTGGAACAAAGTTTTCTGGCTTTTCAATTTTTAGAATTAAATGTTGCCACACTTTTTCCAAAGAAGCGTTTACGGTAGTTGTATAATGAATCATTATTTATATTTTTAACATTCGTTATTCATAATTGAATATTCAACCTTTTAAACTTGGAATAGCCAACTTGGAATATTGAAATTATAAATTTAGTGCTCCATTGGAATTTCCATTAATAAAAATTTCGCATCAGAAGTCGCTCTAATATTTAAGGTTTTAAAATCAGTAATTCCTAATCCATCACGCGTTTCTAATTCTTGTCCATCAATAGTAATAGTTCCCGAAATGACAAAAACATACATTCCGTTTCCTTCTTTTTTCAATTCGTAGGTTTTAGAAAAATCTTTGTCGAAATCCGCTAAATGAAACCACGCATCTTGATGAATCCAAACGCCTTCATCATCAGTATTTGGAGATAAAATTTGTGCAAAATTATTTTTTTGTTTCGTTGTGTCTAATGTAATTTGTTGGTAACGTGGTTCTACATTTCTAATTTTTGGAAACAACCAAATTTGGAATAATTTTGTTTGCTGATCAGCATTAGGATTGAATTCGCTATGTTGAATTCCAGTTCCAGCACTCATTACTTGTACATCGCCATTTTTGATAACTTCTGTATTTCCCATACTATCTTTGTGAGCCAAATCGCCTTCTAACGGAATGGTAATAATTTCCATATTATCGTGAGGATGTGTTCCAAAACCCATTCCAGCTGCAACAGTATCGTCATTTAAAACACGTAAGGCTCCAAATTGTACTCTTTCTGGATTGTGCCAACTTGCGAAACTAAAACTATGGTATGCATTTAACCAACCGTGATCGGCGTGTCCTCTTGTATTTGCTTTGTGTAAAACTGTATTTTTCATAATGTATAAATTTAGTAATTATTATGATACAAATTTACGCTTATGAGAAATGAAAGGTACTTAACATAGATTAAGTAATTAATATTACTCCCGAAAAGACTTAAAAATAGTTACAATTCAATCTTATGACATTAAAAATAGTTTTCATGACATTTTTTATTAAATCTATTTTTAAATCAAAATATCTTTGAACATATAATTAATCAAAATTAACTTTTTAAAATTAAAAACTATGGACGAAATAATGGGAGTAATCAAATTATTTGCTGGTAACTTTGCTCCAAAAGGCTACTTCACTTGTGAAGGGCAATCTTTGCCAATCAATCAATACCAAGCTTTGTTTTCTATTCTTGGTACAACTTATGGTGGTGACGGAATGACTACATTTAGACTTCCCGATTTTCGTGGGGCATTTCCAACACAATGCTCAAACATTAGTGGAGCACATCCTGGAGGGACTTATGCTTATGGTCAAGTTGGAGGGACTCAATCTGCTACAATTACTGCGGCTAACATGCCACCACATACCCACACGATTATAAAAGGCGCTGGCTCTAATCTTTCAGGAAGCTTAACTGTAAATACAGTTCTACAAGCCAGTACAAGTAACGGGCAAAATCCTACTCCATCTTCAACAAATAATGTTCTAGGAAAAACAGTTGATACAAATGGTGCTGATGCCCCTAATCTTTATACTAATGCAGCACCAAATCAAAACTTAGGCGGAGTTAGTTCAACTGTAAATAACAATTTAAATTTCGACCCAACAGGTCTTTCATTATCTCCTTGGGGATCTGGTCCACAGCCAATTCCTACAGTTCCAAATTTTGTAGCCATGCAATACATTATTTGTTGCGAAGGTATATACCCAACTAGGCCTTAAGATTAAATGGGCTATTTGTAAGAATAGTCCATTTTTTTTATATTTTTACTTAATTAAATTCACGAAAACTATGTTAAAAAAATTACTCTTCTTAGGATGCTTTTTAAGTTTATTTTCATCCTTAAATGCACAAACTACATTAAGTGCAGGTGATATAGCAATTGTAGGACTAAACTATGATTCAGTTCCTTATGAAATGGCCATAGTAAATCTTGTGCCAATATCATCAGGCACAGTTATTCGTATAACAGATTATGCATATGATGAAACAACAAGCGCTTTTAGTACAGTTTCTACAGGCAATACCTCAGAAGGTTCTATTCAATGGACAACAACTTCAGCACTAGCCGCTGGAACCGTAACAAAATTTACGATTAACGCAGCATCAGGTACACCAGTAGTTACAGGGCTTCCTGGTAGTGTTTCCGTAATTGGTTGGACAAACACTGTTACAACAGCATGCCCATCAGCTGCAGGAGGAGATAATTGGTTTATTTTTCAAGGTCCTAATGCTACGACTGTAACAACTTATGTTTTTGCTTGGTGTAATCCATTTGCTTTAACACATAATACTATTCCTCAAGTTGCTGGCCAATTTTTAGTAACTGGTTCGGGTTTAAGCAATATTTTTAATTCTTATTTACCGCCAAGTTTAACTTTGGGAACTAATGCGATTTCTTTAAGTAGAGATCCTGCTTCTGCTGGATATCATGGTGATGATAATGTTTACATAGGTCCAAAAACAGGAAATAAAAGTAGTTTAATGACAGATATTTCAACAATTTCGAATTGGATTCATAACGAAACTACTAGTTATGACATAAATCCTGGAGGCACTAATTTTCCGGGAAGTAATCCTGTTTTTACCATTCCTTTAGGTGTTGAAGATTTTGATATCAGCAAACTTAATTTTTATCCAAATCCAACTTCCAACATTTTAAGTATTGAATGTTCTAATACCATTGATGGCATTCGTGTAACCAACATACTTGGACAGGAAATCCTTGAAAATAAAACCAATAATTCAACCGTTCAAATAGATTTATCAAACCTTCCAAAAGCGTCATATTTTGTAAAAGTAACTTCAGAAGGAAAAGAAAAAACAATAAAAGTAATTAAGCAATAATAACTTAAAATTTTAAAAAAGAAACAAATTAAAAATTCATATTATGAGTACAGCAAATTCATCAATTAAACCAGTGTTACCTCCAGGAACAATTATAGATGGTTCAATAGTTACATCTCTATTTAGTCCAGTAACATTTCCTAATGCACGGTCAAAAAAACCTTTCGCGCCAGTTGTTCAAGCGTATTATGATTCAGGCAAAAAGAATCTTCAAGTATCTGCTGTTATTTTTATTGATGCAGCAGCAGTAATTCCTACTCCTCTTTCAAATAATATTAAAGTGTATTATGATAATAGTCAATTACTACCAACATTTAATATTTCATATAATAATTTAGAAAAAGAAGCGAAAACATTTAGTGTATATCAAGTGAATTTTAATCTTTCTTTGGAAAACAAACCTGCTTCAATAATAACATTTGTTTGGGATGAGGACCCTGTTACGTCTAGAGGGACAGAGACCACTGTACAGCCTTAATTGAAATATTTTTTTCTTTAAGCATTAATAAAAAAACAGAGGTTTTATTTCCTCTGTTTTTTTATTGTCAAATTCAATTATATTTGTGAGAAAATTACAAGTTGATAAAGATTAAAATATTATACTTTCTAGTACTCTTCAATACTCCTTTTTTGCTTTTTTCACAGCAAAAAGACAATGAAATTTTGTTTAAAAATGAGTTTCAAACTAAAAGCAAAAAATTTACTCAAGAAATAAATTTTAAAAACGCTCAATTATTCTTTTTCAAAAAAAAATGGGATTCTACTTTAGTGTATTCCATGAGGCAACTTAGCTTTAACAAGAAAACAACCGAACTTACCAATTATTGTCATTTTTTTAGAGGTTATAGTTTTAAACAAAAGAAAATGCTTTTAGAAGCAAAAAAAGAGTTTAAAAAAATTTCAAAAACATTTGAATTTTACGAAAGTGTAAAAAATATTTTAGGGGAAATCGCATTAGAACAAAATGATTTTAAAACCGCTATAATTTATTTAGAAGAATTCGAAAATTTTCCTAACACGAATTGTTTTAATATTAAAAAAAGTATTGTAAATCATAATTTAGGAATTTCTTATTTGCATTTGCAAGATTTTAAAAAAGCAGAATCTTATCTGTTAAAAAGCACAAAATTACAGGAATTAGAAAAAGACACCTTAATGCTTATAGGAGCCTATGGAGATGTTGCAAATTTGTATTACAATCAATATAAAGATAATTTAGCCATACCTTTTTTCGAAAGAGCATATCATTTTTCGAAAAAAGTAAAAAGATATGATTTAAAACAAGTTGCTACTAAAAATATGTCTGTTGTTGAGGAAAATAGAAAAAATTTTGAAAAAGCACTTGTTTATAGAAAAGAAGCAGAAAAATGGAATGATTCCTTAACTGATCAAAACAAAATATGGGCTGTTGCAGAAGTAGAAAAGAAATTTGCTATAAGGCAAAAACAAAAAGAAATTCGAGTTCTTGAAGTAGAAAATAAAATTAAACAAACACAGCGAAATGGATTGTTTGTTGTAGCGGTTTTATTATTGAGTGTGTTTGGTATAGGACTTTATTTTTACAGACAGAAAATTAAAACCAATAAAATAATTCTCTCGCAAAAAGAAAACCTTGACGAATTAAACGCCACAAAAGACAAGCTATTTACTATTGTTAGTCATGATTTGCGTTCATCTGTAAATGCTTTAAAGACTAGTAATACAAAATTATTAAGTCATTTAGAAACCAAAAACTACGAACAACTTGACGTTCTGCTTCACAAAAACAACGCTATTGCTAATAGTTCATATAACTTATTAGATAATTTACTTAATTGGTCACAGCAACAAACCAACCAATTATTTTTCCAACAAGAATCATTACATTTATTTTCTATTGTTCAACAAATAGAATATAATTATAAACCTATAGTTTCTGAAAAAGGTATAGATCTAAATATAAATATTGATAAAAATATTTATGTTTTTATGGATTTAGATTCGTTGAAAATTATTCTAAGAAATATGTTAGACAATGCAATAAAGTTTACTCATGAAAAAGGAACTGTTTCTATTTATACACAAAAACCAAAAGATAATTTTATAGAATTAGTAATTGAAGATACAGGTGTCGGAATGAGCAACATAGTCATTCAAGAATTATTACAAGAAACTGCAAAATTATCTAAAAAAAATAATAAAGAAATTATAGGAACTGGATTAGGTATGCAACTTTGCAAATCTATGCTTGTGAAAAATGGTGGAAAATTAGACATAGAAAGTAAAATTGGTTTAGGAACAAAGTTTATTTTATTTTTACCAAAAGAAAACACTAATGGATAAAATAAATATTCTAATCATTGAAGATACAAAATCTGAAGAAGAAGCATTAACAAGTGTACTTCTAGAAAATGATTATAACATTGTTGGAGTAGCAACCAATTACACGGAAGCATTAACCCTTTTCTATCAGCACAAAGTAGATTTAGTGATTATTGATGTTTTCTTAAATGGTCAGCCAGAAGGAATTACTTTTGCTGAAACCATAACTATAACACCAAATATTGCAAAACCATTCGTTTTCTTAACAAGCTCAAAAGACCGTCAAATTTTTGAAAGAGCAAAACTTACTAAACCATTTAGTTTCTTACTAAAACCGTTTAATGAGTTAGAAGTTTTGTATGCTATTGAGATGGCAATTGAAAAATTTTATGAGCAAACCAATGTCTTTGTTAGTGAAGATCAAGACACTGTTATAGGAGCAAATTATTTATTTATAAAAAAGAAAAATGCACTCAAAAAAGTAGCCATCGATGATATTATATATATTGAAGTTGAAGAACGTTATTGCAATATCATTACTCACAATGAAAAATTTCTAGTAGCACTTTCTTTAACTAAAATTACAACTCTGTTAGATACTAATAATTTTACAAGAACACATCGAAATTTTATTGTAAACACCAATAGAATTACTGAAATAATTCTAAATGAAAATTTAATTATTCTTGAAGGAAACTATAAGGTTACTTTAAGTGAAAAATACAAAGAGTTTATACATAAGTATAAAATATTAAGATAATTTTTAAATAAACTTAAAAACTTCCAAAAAATCTTGGAAGTTTTTTTTGCTTTAAATTCTCGTAAGATGATTCTCTTTTCTTATGACAGAAATTCTACTTCTTATGTAAAAAAAAAAATCCCCCTTTGTTTCTTATAGTAGTTTTATGATAGAAAACAAATTGAAGCTAGCCTTTTTGTTATTTCTAAAGTCCTATATTAATTTATTTTAGTAATCAAGAACTTAAAAGTTTATAAAACAATTGCATATAAATAAATTTTAAAAACAGACAACGTTAAATTGTGGAGTTAGAAACCACATTAATAAACAAGGCGCAACCCGAAAAGCCTCACGAGTAGGGTAAATTAATATACAAATCATGAGTTATCCCGATGTAAATATTCAAAATTCCTGCGGATTTACTGCAGCTGGAACAATTAGTTATGCTGCTTGTTCTTCCGACAATTATAATCTTGGCAATGGATCCGGACAATCTTTTTCAAGAGGTGTTTGTCTGGTTACTGAAATCACAGCAACCGTTAGCTTACCTACCGGAAATGTAAATGCAACTCCTTATAGTTCTTCAGGAACTTCCTATTCACAGTATGCAGTTATTCAAAGTAAACCCGGTGAATATGCGGTTACAAGAGTAGTCAATTTAGTTGGTCAAAATCAACAAATCATAAAAAGCAAACTTGAACAAAGTTCCGCGCATTATGGCATAAACCCTAACGAAGATGTTGAAATAACTGCTTTAATAATCAAACAACAACAAGAACAACAATTGTTAACAAATTGGCCAGCAAATATACCAAAACCGATGACAGTAAACACAGGAACATTACTATGTGCACTGCGTTCAAAAGAAGTTGATTCTGAAAAAAAAGAAGTTTCCTGTGTACATGGATGTCTTGAAGAAATAAACAGAGATAGTAAATTAGGATTATCATCTGTTGACATAAATGAACTTACAACAACTTTCTTAAAAGCGATGATAAAGAATCGTTTCAAGATGTCCTATGAAGGAGATACTTATAAAAACGAAAAAGGGCAAACCGTTCACTGGGGCTTATCTGTTTGTGCTGAACCTCTTGAAAACGACAAAGATGCTGTCATATATACTATTGCGATAACAGTAGAATAATAAAACAATTTAAAAGAAAACAACATTGAATTAGATTTCATCTAAAATCTTCCATGAAAAATGGAAGATTTTTTTGTACTAAATTCTCGTGAGACACTTCAAGGTTCTGTATCGTCCTAAAATAGGTTGACTAAAAATTAAACACTTTTAGTACCTATGGAAACACCAACAAATCAAGACTGCCGAAAAAATGGCTATCAAAAAGTAACTTTCGAGCACAAACTTTTTGTCATCGACCAAATCAATAATGGTCAAATATCTGCTAACTTTGCCTCCAAGAAGTATAATATTTCACGAGCAACAATACATTATTGGATGAAAAAATTAAGCAACTATACCAACAAAAAAACATTCGTATCCAAAGACGATGAAATACGAAAACTTAAAGAAAAAATAGCTGACTTAGAAGGTATTAGATACTTTCAACAAGATGTTATCATTGAGTTTGAAAAAATTACTGGGGAGGAACTTTCAAAAAAGTTATTGCCCGAGTCATTGAGCGAGCCTATTCAAAAAAGAAAGAAAAAGCTTTTAAAATAAAATGGGTTTGTCAGTCGCTCGGGCTATCAAAACAAGCTTATTATCAACAAATTAAACGAGATAAGGCTCGTGATTTACA
>NZ_JAYURN010000106.1:0-4005 GCF_043756175.1 Flavobacterium sp. | reverse complement strand
GTGAAAGAAAGTTGGTAAATACTTACCAGTGCAAATATTATTGCAATAAATTTAATAAGTCCTCTATTCTGCATTCTGTGTAAAAATTAATTAATTCTTTGTTTGGTTTCTTTGTTTTTGAATTATAAAAACAGGATGAAAAACACTATCCTATTTTCACAAAACGTGCAAATATATAAATTTAACCACAAAGAACACAAAGAATTTTACAAAGTTCACTAGGTTTTCAGATTCTTTGTGAACATTGTAAAATTCTTAGCTACTTTGTAGTTAATATATTTAAGCTAAAACTGATTTTAGATCAGCATTCATATTACGAACAGCCTCTGCGCTTTTAGCAAATAATGCTTTTTCGTTTTCGTTTAGGTTGATAGTAACAATTTCTTCGATACCGTTTTTACCTATAATACAAGGTACTCCGATACAAATATCTGATTGTCCGTATTCTCCGTCTAACATTACTGAACAAGCAATCATTTTCTTTTGGTTGTTCAAAATACTATCTACAAGATAAGCAACTGAAGCTCCTGGTGCATACCAAGCTGAAGTTCCTAATAATCCTGTTAATGTAGCTCCACCAACCATAGTATCAGCGGCTACTTTATCCAATTGTTCTTGAGAAAGGAATTCAGAAACTGGAATTCCATTATAAGAAGCCAATCTAGTTAATGGAATCATAGTTGTATCACCGTGACCTCCTATAACCATTGCCGAAACATCGTTTGCAGGTTTGTCTAATGCTTTCGATAAATAGTATCTAAAACGAGAGCTGTCAAGCGCTCCGCCCATTCCAATAATTCTATTTTTTGGTAAACCTGTTGCTTTCAAAGCTAGGTAAGTCATCGTATCCATTGGATTAGAAACCACAACCACAATAGTATTTGGAGAATGTACTAAAACATTTTCTACTACATTTTTTACAATTCCTGCATTAATCCCTATTAATTCCTCACGAGTCATTCCTGGTTTTCTAGGAATTCCTGAAGTAATTACTACCACATCAGAATTTGCTGTTTTAGAATAATCGTTAGTAACTCCGGAAAGTTGTGTATTAAAACCTGTATTTGTTGCACATTGCATCAAATCCATAGCTTTCCCTTCGGCAAAACCTTCTTTTATGTCTAATAATACTACTTCACTTGCAATTCCTCTGTATGAAATTACATCTGCACAAGACGCTCCAACATTCCCTGCTCCTACTATGGTAACTTTCATTTTTATGTTTATTTGGTTATTTTTTACAAACTTATTGTTTTTTTTAATGATTTTAAAAAAAAAATCAAATTATTAATTTTTTTTTAAAAACCATTAAATTAGAGCTTTTAATTAAAAATTAATCTGTTTTTTTGGAGTTTTTAATAGCTGTATTTTTGAATCCGCTAAAATTTATCTTTGCTTTAAAACTCATTAAAAACTTATTGTGATAATTAACCTTAAAAAGGTTTCTGGCGGTAAATTTTAATTCATTTTCCGAAAATTTTCTGGTGTTTCATTCGTAACTCTTTTAAAGGCCAAATAAAAACTACTATAATTTTGAAAACCCAATTCAATGGCAATTTCATTAATAGGTACATCTGTTTCTTTTAGCAGTACACTTGCTTTTTCAATTCTTTTATTCAAAATATATTGATGTGGAGTGGTGTTAAGATATTGCATAAAAATACGAGATAAATGTCGTTTTGTCCAATTTGTGATCGACAACAATAATTCTACATCTAATTTTTTATGAATATTAGCATTAATATATTCAACTATTTGTTTCATCTTTTTTGGTGTCAATTCCTCCATTGGATTTTCACTTCGTATGGTATCAATTTTTTTGTATTTATAATTGTTCAATACAACACTTACAGAGGCAATAATGCTGTCTGGTCTAAATGGTTTAACTATATAACCGTGTGGTCTTGTTTCTTGCGCCCTATCGAGGGTCATTTTGTTAGAATACGAGGTAATATAAATATAAGGTATCGTATCTTTTACTAACAAATAATTACCCAAATCGATTCCATCAGTAAGCTGGTTTAAATTAATATCAATAAGCACCAATATAGGATTATGCTCCTCTATTGCTTCTATTGCAGTTTCTACTGTTTTTATATTGGTAATCACTTCATATCCTTCTCGTTCTAGAATTTTTTTAATATCTAACGCAATGAGTGATTCGTCTTCGACCACTAGTATTTTTTTGTTCATAAAGTTGTGATTTTAAGTACGCTATTTTAAAATTGTATGATGTATTGCATTCCTTTATCGCTAGCAACTTTTAGTAAACCGTCTAATTGAAAAACCAGTTCTTCTACGAGTTCTAAGCCCAATGTTTTTTTTGCATTTTCCTTTTTTTGAATTCCAATGCCGTTATCGCTTACGACCAATTCGTATTTTTCGTTTTTACGAATCAATTGTAAGGTTATGAGCCCTTTTTGATTGTTTATAAAAGCGTGTTTGTAAGCATTGTTCACCAATTCATTTATTATAAGTCCTAGTGGTATCGCTTTTTGAATATCAAAATATACTGGCTCAATTTCTAACTTTAAAGTGATAGTAGTATTTACATTGCTGTATGCGTTTAGAATACTATTGGTTAAATTTTCTACATACTTTTTAAAATCGACTTGGCTTAAATTGTCTGTTTGGTATAAGTTTTCGTGAATTAAAGACATTGAGAGTATGCGAGACTGACTAACTGCCACAAAATCGCTAATATTATTGTTGGCTTCTTGGGCTTGAATATTGAGCAAACTCATTACCAGTTGCATATTGTTTTTAACCCGATGGTGAATTTCTTTGAGTAGCGTTTCTTTCTCAACTAATGATTTTTGGGTTAGTAATTTTTCATTTTCGAGTTTAATATTAGTCAGCTCAATAATTTTATTTTTATTTTTGATGGCTCTGTTATTTCTAACATAAAAAAAAGTGGATAACAGCGCCAGTAATAAAGCAACCGAAACATAGAGCAAGTTTTCTTGTTGTTTTTTGTTTTCGACTGTTTTTTGCAGTTGGGCAATTTTTAGTTCTTTGATATTTATGTCTTTGGCAGCTACATTAAAACCGACCTGAAGCTCATCTAATTTGTATTTATTGCGTCTTTCACTTTTTGCATCTTTAATTTCTGTTTGTTTAATGTTGTACAATAACGCTGTTTCAAAATTACCTAATGCTTGCTCTACTTTATATTTTGTGATGTAAAGCTTTAGTTTTGTCTCAAAATTATCCTCTGGTTGCAGTAAGCTTATGGCTGTATCAATATATATTTTGGCTTCTTTCTTCTTGTTTGTTTCAAGGTAAATACTGCTTGCAAGGTTATTAATCGAGATTTGAAAATCATTGGGTAAGTTGACCTCAGCAAACAATTTATTTATGATGACTTCTGCCAAATCATATTTTTTTAAATGATAATAACAAGTAGCTATGCTAAAATCATTACCCAAAGCGCTCATATCTTTTATATTTTTGTTTTCAAAAAATTTTTTGTTATCTAAACCAATAGCCAACGCTTGGCTGTACCTTTTCACGAGTATTAAAATGTCAATTTTTTGCACACTTCTATTGCATTTCATTGCATCAGAATCTGACAATTCGAGACTTTTATCAATATAAGACAACGCCAACGGATAATTTTCTAAATTGGTGTACAAAACGGCAATATTGTAGTAAATACCTGCCCTTTTAGAACTGTCTGATTCTAGAATAAGACTTTTTTTTGCATAAAACAGTGCTTCTTTGTACTGGCAGAGATAATTGTATAATTTGCTGTACTGTTGGTAAATTTTAGTTAGGTTTTTATTGTTTTTCTGTGCTTGTGCTATTTTCAAATTGGCAGCAAGCAATTCTTTTGTTGCTGTATAATTGCCGCAATAAGTTAAATAACCAGTAAGTGAACAGGTAGCCATAAAATAATTGTCCCAATCTTTTATTTCAAAAAAAAGTTTTTTCGATGTTTTAAAATGTAGTAGTGCTTTTTCGGGTTCGTTGCTGTTTATAAACAAGTTGCCTAAACGATAATGA
>NZ_JAYURN010000105.1:0-36725 GCF_043756175.1 Flavobacterium sp. | reverse complement strand
ACGGAGGTATTTCAACTCCAATAATAAGTAATTGCGTCATAGCGTTTAACAATGCTACGACCGGCGGAGGCGGAATTGATAATTTTGGGGTTTCGGGTAACGCGAGTCCAACTATTACAAACTGTGTTATTTATGAAAATACTGCCACTCAAAGAGCTGGGGGAATGTACTGTTGGGGTGGAAATAACGGAAATGCAAATCCCGTTGTGCTTAATACCGTTTTTGTAAACAATAGGGCTTTCGATGGTGGTGCACTTGTTTCGGATAGATTAAATACCAGTAGTGGTAGTTCTGGAAACAGTAATCCGAGTTTTAAAAACTGTATTTTCTGGGGAAATGCAACCACTGGTGGTTTAGGACCTCAGTTTTTTATTTTAGGTAATGCCACTGTAAATGTGACTTACACTAATATCGATTTAACAAACCAAAATGCACCTCATGTACTTACTGGAGCGACTACGGGAAACATAAATAGCAATCCTTCCTTTACAAATATTGCTTTAGGCGTTGGAGTAGATGGCAAATGGCTAACAACTGACGACGGATTGCAACTAAACAATGCAACTTCCCCGTGTTATAATACGGGTAATAACACTGGCGTTTCTTCAACCGATATTTTAAATTTTAATAGAATTATAGATGGAATTGTCGATATGGGTGCCTATGAATTTGATACTTTGTTGTCTATTGATTATTTTAATTTTAATCAGGAAGTTATTTTGTATCCAAACCCAACAAACGAAAGCTTGTATTTTTCTGGTTTAGAATCTACTTCTATTCAAATAAAAATCATAAATCAGTTGGGAAAAGTGGTTATAGATAGTCAGATTACAAACGAATTAAATGTAAGTAATTTACCCAAAGGAACTTATATTTTATTATTAAATACAATTCGTGGGTCACTTACAAGAAAATTTATAAAAGAATAACTCTTAGTTCTTGAACGAACTACCTGTTAAATTAAAAACGGCTTGTCAAATAATTTGACAAGCCGTTTTTAATTTAATTGATAAAACTATTACCAAATCCTCACACGATTTTCTGGTTTTACAAATAGTTTGTCTCCTTCTTTTATATCAAAAGCTTGATAGAAAGCATCAAGGTTTGTAAGTGGTACGTATGCTCTATACATTCCTGGCGAATGCGGATCGGTTTTCACTTGATTTTTAATCGCTTCATCTCTCATTTTCGATCTCCAAATGGTTGCCCAAGAAATAAATAGTCTTTGTTCCGGCGTGTATCCATCTATAAGTCCTGGATTTCCGTTTTGTTTTAAATACAATTGAAGACCATCATAAGCAGCATTTATACCACCTAAATCTCCGATGTTTTCTCCTAATGTAAATTTACCATCTACGTGAGTTCCTGGTAAAGGTTCTAACGCACTATATTCGTCTGCCAATGCGCCACCAAGACCTGTAAATTGTTTCAGATCATCTTCTGTCCACCAGTCAACTAAATTTCCGTCTGCATTGTATCTTGCTCCGGAATCATCGAATCCGTGAGAAATTTCGTGTCCAATTACGGCTCCTATTCCACCATAATTTACAGCTTCATCCGTTTTATAATCATAAAATGGTGGTTGCAAAATTGCTGCTGGGAAAACAATCTCATTGTATGATGGATTGTAATATGCATTTACCGTTTGTGGCGACATTCCCCATGTTGTCTTATCAACAGGTTTTTTTAAATCTGCGATGTTTTCATCAAAATTCCAACGAGAAACATTTTTGATGTTTTCGTAATAAGTTCCTCCTTGCGCGATTGATTTCACCTCTAGTTTAGAGTAATCTTTCCATTTGTCTGGATAACCAATTTTGATGGTCACTTTGTGTAATTTTTCGACTGCTTTTTTCTTGGTTTCAACAGACATCCATGTTAAATTATTTATTCTGTTTTCGTAAGCTAAAATAACATTGTCGATCATTGCTTTAGCTTTAGTTTTAGCTTCGGCAGGAAATTTTTTCTCTACATATAATTTACCTAAAGCTTCACCAACTGTCCCGTTTACAACTTGTAATGCTCTTTCGTTCCTAGGACGTTGTTTTTTTGCTCCTTGTAAAGTTTTGCTATAAAATTCCCAATTTGCAGTTTCGATTTCGTCAGTTAGTAATCCTGTTGATTTTCTCAATAATGTCCAACGCATGTAGGCTTTTAAATCGTCAATTTTAACTTCTTTAAAAATAGTTTCAAGAGCGGATATATATTTTGGTTGAGAAACTACAATCGATTCTAAATTAGTAATTCCAACACCGTCTAAATATCTTTTCCAATTAATTGATGGTGTTAATTTTTGTAATTCGGCAACCGTCATTGGGTTGTAAGTTTTTCTGTCATCACGAAGTTCGACTCTGTCTAATCTTGGTTTAGACATTGCGATTTCTAAAGCTAAAATTTTATCAGCTTCTAATTTTGCTTCTGCTGGTTTTGTTCCTAAAAACTGTAGCATTCTCGCTATATGAAGTACATATTTCTCGCGTTTTTCTTTCGAATCCTTATCATCAGAAACATAATACTCTCTGTCTGGCAAGCCCAAGCTACCAAGACCCAAATAAACTACATTTTTATTACTGTCTTTTGCATCTGCTCCTACTCCTACTCCGTAGAAACCTATTCCGCCCATAGGCTCCATTTCAATCAATAAATTATTTACGTCTTGAATGTTCTTTATTGCATCAATTTTTGTTAAATATGGTTTTATTGGTTTTATTCCAAGCTTGTTTCTTGAAATAGTATCCATATAAGTTTGGTAAACGCTTACCGATTTAGCTTGGTCCGATTTTGGATCTAGTTTTTTGTCCGCTGCCGCTTCTTTCAAAATGGCTAAAGCATCTTTATCTGTATTTTGACGCAATTCATCAAAACTTCCCCAACGTGTTTTATCGGCTGGAATTTCTGTTTTGTCATACCAAGTTCCGTTTACAAAACGAAAGAAATCATTTCCTGGTTTTACGTTTTTATCCATCAAATCTAGATTGATTCCTGGATTTTTTGGCTTGACACTTTCTTGTGCGTTTCCAGCCAAACTAGCTAGTGTAAAAACCGCTAATGAACTAGCGGTTATAATAGTTTTTTTCATGGTTAATTTTTAATTATTCTTTTTACTATATTTTGATTTTCTGATGATATTTTTACAAAATAAATTCCGTTTGAAACATTTTTCATGTCTAGAATATCTTGTGAATTTGCATTCGAAAAATTATTCCTAGACAGCACTACTTTTCCAGTTACATCATAAACTTCAACTTTATCGATAGCTTTGTTTCCTGTAGATACAGTAAACAATCCTGTTGATGGATTAGGATAAATGGCAATGTTTTTTAATTCGAAATCTTGATTAGATAAAGTACCGTCGATAATAAAATTATCAATAGTAACCCCTAAATCTACTTGACCACTATCGGATACAAATACAATTCTAAAAATCACATTAGGCTGACCTATTAAAGAGTTTAATAAATAATAATAGTCTGTTAATGTAGTTACAGCTCCAGTTCCATTAGCGCCTCCAGTCCCCCCTGTCCATTGTGCTCCTGGACAATTTTGACAATCATTTGCAGCTCCAGATGAAGCATTAGTTCTATTGCTATTATACCAATTTGGTCCCGCCGCGCCCAATACTGACCAATTTTGACCCATATTAGTTGAATATTCTACATATAATACATCATAATATTGTTCTAAAGCAAATGCCATTTTAAACTTAATAACTGGATTTACAGCATTCGTCAAATCATAACATTGAGAAAACAAATAAGATTTGGTACTATCTGGATAATTTCCTGTAAAATTAGTATTGTAAACATTATTTCCTGGGGTTGCTAAAACGCCATTTGTATTTATACCTCTTTTCCATTGACTAGAAGTAGCACCGTCATTAAAGGTTAATAATTCTGACGCAACGGTTTCAAATGTATTTAAAACGCCAATTGTTCCTGGATTGTTAATATATAACTGGGTAACTCCTTTGTTATTGTCTGAATAAGCATCGGCAGTAATTGTCGAAGTTATATTTAAATTATATGCTCCTCTTGTACTTATAATAAAAGTCGGAATAGTAATTATTTGTGAAGCACCGGCTGCAATACTACCTGTCCAAGTATAATTTTGCGGTGTTCCGTTGTAATCGTAAGTAATACCTACTGATGAGATAGGATTTATTCCATTATTTTTTACAGTTATTTGAGGAGAAACTGTACCTCCACAACTAATATCGGCTATTGGAGTTATCGCGGTTAATGCAATGTCGTTCGTAGGGATTTCGATAGGAATTGACGCTTGCCAAATACCGCGACCATAAGTTGCAGCAATAATTTTTCCTTCTTCTAAATTTATTTCTAAATCGGTAACTGAAACGTTAGGCAAATTAATGTCGAATGGCTCCCATTGTGTCATCGAATCGTCTCTATAATAAACCCCTAAACTTGTTCCTAAATATAATGGATTTAAAGAATTTCTTCCTTGGTGTCTTATCACATTTTTCCCAATTGCTGGTAAATTTGTCGAAAATGAAGCAAAAGCTGTTCCTCCGTTTGTAGATTTTAATGCTAAACCTCCAGTTCCCGAAGTAGTAAGATAAACAATGCTGTTGTTTGAATAATTTACACAAATTGAAGTAATATTAGCTGCCGCAGTGTATACAAGTGAAAATGCCACCCCTTTATTTGTGCTTTTATATAATCGTGTCCCGTTTGATACATACATAATATTATCATTACTAGGATCGACATAAACTAACTCTATGTCTCCCGTCCCAATTGTTCCTGAACTTTGCTGTACCCATGCAACTCCATTTAATATATATAATCTCGAATAACCCGCAAAAACTTCACCTAAACTATTTATAGCCATTGGTGTTACCCAATTTCCGCCATCATCATTTGTACCAGTTTCTGCAGTTGGAGCTCCCACGCCGGAACCCTGTGAGTTTCCAGCATCGGTACTTATATACATACTTCCTCCAAACTGTATAAAGCCATAATATTTACCGCTATTGTTCGGGTCTACACCTGTATCCATACCATCAGCACCATAATAATTTTTCCAAGCATTATTACTATATGCATGACCACCATTATCTTGTAAACCACCTACCATATTTCCAGCAGATTGTTTGGAAACTGCCACTTTATAAAACTGACTAATTTGAAGTCCAGCTGTTAAACTTGCAAAATTGACTCCTGAATTGCTTGATTTGTATATTCCACCATCTGTTCCTGCATAAAGATTGTTCCCGAAATATTTTAAAAAATGAATATCTGCATGAGAATAAGAAGCACTTGCGGGTGAGCTCCAATCATTTACTTTGGTCATCGTTGTTCCTCCATCGACAGATTTCCAAATATTTAAACAACCAGTATAAATTTCGTTAGCATTTGTGGTAGATACCGCAAGTGCTAAATCATATCCTGATTGGTTAGATTCAAACACATCGGTAGTTGATGTTGTTTTTGTCCAATTTGTTCCACCATTAATAGAGCGATAAATTCCTTGAAAAGCACCACCTGTTGCGCTTAAAATATAAATATAATTCGCGTTTGCCGGAGTAACATCTAATAGTAATCTACTAGAACTTGAAGGTAATCCAGTAATTATATTTACAAAACTAGTTCCTGTATCGGTAGATTTATAAAAATTAGTATTACTTACCACATAAACATTGGTTGGATCTGTTGGTTTAAGCCTTATGGCTCCTTGATGAAAACTTCCCGCTTGTACATTTGTCCAACTTGCACCACCATTTATAGTTTTCCAAATACCGGTGTTGGTGGCACACCACAAAATTAGATTATTTGTTGGGTGTATTACTAAATCTCCAGCTCTGGTTACTCCTGTCATTGCTGCAGTAGCAGCCCAAGTTACTCCTCCATCGGTCGATTTGTAAACCCCAACAAAAGCGGTATCTCCACCATCTTTATCACCAGTAGCAATATATATTGTGCTTGAAGTTGAATAATCAACTGCAATTCCCGAAACTCCTATTTGTGGTAAATTATCTGTAAGTGGTGTCCAAGTAATGCCAACATCGTTCGATTTCCATATTCCTCCAGCTGGCGAACCAACATATAGTGTATTTGGGTTTGATGGATCAACACAAATCTCTTGAACCCGTCCTTGTCCTGACGACCAAGAACCTGTATTGGTGTGCGTAAAAGGACCTACCGGAGTCCAGTTACTTACTGGTAAACTCAAAGCAGATTTATTACTTTTTGATTGCTTTTTTTTTTGCCAAGCCGACATAAATTCGTCTGGTGAAATTATTCTCCCATCTTCTTTTACAAGATTTCCCCAATAATTTTCCCAACGTTTAAAAGGTTTAAAACCACTTCCTTTTTTAGAATGATCTTTGTCTTTCCAATATTCATTGAATGAATTTACTATTTCGTCAAAAGTAGGTTCTTGGTTTTTTTGTGAAGTTTTGTTTTTCATCCAAGTCGCATCTGAGTAAAACTGCGCATTTACATTAATAAAAAAAGATAATGCAAAAAGTAGGTATATTTTTTTCATTTTACTGTGTGTTTTGTCAAAAATAGTAAGTTTTTTTCATTTTTTCGCTTTTTTAACGATGATTTTAAAATTATTTATCGGGCTTGGTGTTTTTATTATTTTGTATTTTTGTAGAAAAAATCACCTCATGCTTCATTTTTTACGAAAATTTAAAACCTTATTTATAGTACTATTATTTTTATCCGTTATTATAATTTGGTTATTTTATAATGTCTTAAATCGTAAAACGTTACCTGTTTTTACACCATCGATGGTAAATCCTGAGTTAGTCGATTCGACAATTCAATATGTCGCCAATAAACACATCATTGCCGATTTTGCTTTTACCAACCAAAACGGGAAAAAGATTACCCAAAAAGATTATGAAGGCAAAATTTATGTTGCCGATTTCTTCTTTACTACTTGTGGCACAATTTGCCCAATGATGACAGATAATATGGTTTGGTTACAAGACCAGATTAAAGACAATCCTAAAGTGATGTTGCTTTCTCATTCGGTAACGCCAGAGGTTGATAATGTTTCCGTGCTAAAAGCTTACGCCAAAAGAAAAGGTGTCATTGATGCAAAATGGAATCTCGTAACCGGAAACAAAAAAGACATTTACTACATTGCAAGAAAATCCTATTTAGCGGTAAAAACTGGAAAACCATCAGAATTATTTGACATGGTACACACCGAAAATTTTGTTTTAGTCGATGACAAAAGCAGAGTTCGCGGTTTTTATGATGGTACTAAACGAGAAGAAGTCGAAAAATTACTACTAGACATTCTTTTTTTGTGTGAATCCAATAAAAAGGATTAATTTTGCTTTAAATTTATTCAATCTAAATAAACTTGAACTTAGCCATTTCAAATCTCGCCATTGGTCAAAAAGCAATCATCAAAGATTTTGACATTAACAATATCCCTCTAAAGTTATTAGAAATGGGTTGTTTGCCAGGAAATATGGTCGAAGTTATTCAAATTGCGCCTTTTGGTGATCCTTTATATTTAAACATAAACGATAGTCATGTAGCTATTAGATTAGAAACTGCTTCTATAATAGAAGTCGAAATCTACAAAGAAAACCAACTATAATGAAAGTCGGGAACATTAATATTGCTTTAATTGGGAATCCAAATACTGGTAAAACTTCGGTATTTAACCAACTAACGGGATTGAACCAACAAGTAGGAAATTATCCAGGAATTACTGTCGAAAAAAAACAAGGTATTTGCAAATTATCATCTAATCTTAAGGCAACTATTCTCGATTTACCCGGGACTTACAGTCTAAACGCAAGTTCGCTAGACGAAAATGTAGTTATCGAATTACTGTTAAACAAAAACGATAAAGATTTTCCAGATGTAGCAATTGTAGTCACTGAAGTCGAAAATTTGAAACGAAATTTACTTCTTTTTACCCAAATAAAAGATTTAGAAATTCCGACAATTCTAGTCATCAACATGTCCGATAGGATGTCGTATAAAGGAATTTCGTTAGATATCCCGTATTTAGAAAATCAGCTGAAAACCAAAATTGCCTTAGTAAGTTCTCGCAAAGGTGAAGGTATTGATGATTTGAAAAATCTAATTATCAATTACAAAAATATTACAACCGAACCTTGTTTGAATGCTTCAAATATAGATGTTACATATTTTAATAATTTGCGTCGCGCTTTCCCAAATCAATCTTTATATAAATTGTGGTTGGTTATCACGCAAGACGTAAATTTTGCTAATTTAAACAGAAACGAGTTACCAAATCCTTCGTTCGCAAAATCGAAAGAAGACCTGAAAAGATTGCAACAAAAAGAAACCATCAAACGTTATCAATTTATTAATGATGTTTTGAAAGTTGGACAAAAAATAGACTTGGCTTCCGCCAAAGATTTACGAAGCAAACTCGACCGAATATTAATGCACAAAGTATTTGGTTATGTGATTTTCTTCTTGATTCTGATGCTCATTTTTCAATCCATTTTCGATTGGTCTAGTTTACCAATGGATTTTATAGACAGTTCGTTCGTTTCCTTAAGTTCTTGGACAGAATCTCAACTACCAGCAGGCGTTTTAACCAATCTAATCGTGCAAGGAATTATTCCAGGATTGGGAGGAATAGCTATTTTTATTCCCCAAATTGCTTTTTTATTCTTATTTATATCGATACTTGAAGAAAGTGGTTATATGAGTAGAGTAGTTTTCTTGATGGATAAATCGATGCGAAAATTTGGTCTTTCCGGCAAAAGTGTGGTTCCGCTAATCTCGGGAACTGCTTGTGCCATTCCGGCGATTATGGCAACGAGAAATATCGAAAGCTGGAAAGAACGACTCATCACCATTCTAGTTACGCCGTTTACAACTTGTTCTGCAAGATTGCCTGTTTATTCGATTATAATCTCATTAGTTATCCCAAATACAAGACTTTTTGGTTTGTTTAATTTACAAGGAATTACACTAATGATGTTGTACTTATTAGGTTTCGGAATGGCCTTTTTATCTGCTTGGTTATTAAATAAAATTTTAAAAATTCAATCGAAATCCTATTTTGTGGTCGAAATGCCCAATTACAAGTTACCAATGTTTAAAAACGTAGCGATAAATGTTATAGAAAAAACAAAATCTTTCGTTTTTGGCGCAGGAAAAATGATTTTAGCACTTTCAGTAATATTATGGTTTTTAGCTTCTTACGGGCCTGGTGAAAATTTCAGAAATGCTAGAGAAATAGTTTCTAAACAAAACATTACGACAGAGAATTTAGAAAATGAAATTGCTTCTTACAAACTAGAAAATTCTTATATAGGAATTATAGGAAAATCGATAGAGCCAGCCATTACACCTTTAGGTTATGATTGGAAAATTGGTATTGCTATTGTAACTTCTTTTGCAGCAAGAGAAGTTTTTGTAGGAACATTAGCTACGATTTATAGTATAGAAGAAACTGGAGATCAAGAAGAAACAATAAAAAATAAACTATCTACCGAAATAAATCCTATTACTGGGGACAAACTATTCAACTTAGCTTCGGGCGTTTCCTTATTGCTTTTTTATGCTTTTGCGATGCAATGCATGAGCACACTTGCGGTGACTAAAAAAGAAACAAATTCTTGGAAATGGCCAGCAATCCAGTTGGTGTTTATGAGTGGATTTGCTTATACTGTGGCATTAATTGCTTATCAAATCCTGAAATAATGACACAAGAAATCATTGCCATATTATTATTAATTATTGCAGTATATTTTCTGTACAAGAAATTCTTTGGCAAAAAGAAAAACGATAAAAATTGTGGTGGCGATTGTGGTTGTAATTAATTGATTTAACTCGTTTGGGAATCCAATTTTTTATTTTTTACCTCATAGAAACATAGTTTTTATGCGTTTAATAAAGACGTTTCACTTTATTATAGTAAAACCATAGCTTTGTGAACCAATAATTGGTCTATCTAACTCTTTTTTCTATGCTTCTATGTGGTTTTTAAATTTTTATTATTTGCACACAACGCGTTTAATTAATAAAAATTAATCTCCAAACGATACTCTTTTTTAACTAAAACTTTGTCTTTTATAGGAAACGGGAAAACATAAATAGATTCAATTTTCTTATTAGTATCGTATTTTGTAAAAAAGTTAATCGCTTCTTCGTTGTTGTTTGGTGAAACCGTAAGTTTTGTTTCTTCTACCAATTTTTTGTCTTTATAAACTAAAATCACCGTTTGTACTTCGCCAGCCCAAATGCATTGCACACCTTCTGGACAGCGAGAATCGGACGTTACTTCTTTTAGTCGGAAAGAATATCCTTTTTTAGTAAGACAGCTTTTATAGCTAATTTTTATAGGATTTTGTTTCGATTCTTGTGCAAAAACAGAAACATTAAAAATTAATAAAAAAAGAAAAAAGATATTTTTCATTTTAGTTTTTTTTAAAGTAAATTCAAATATAATGATAAAGTCGAAAGTTTAAATGTCATAATGTCGAAAGTCCTTCAAATTGTTTCAAAAATTTTCAATCTTTTTGAAATAAGAAAACAACAAATCTAAAGACTTAAAGACATTCAAACTTTTGACTTTTGTCTTTCGGCTTTTTCTACATTATTTTTACAAATAAGTTACTCGCAATTTTATTTGAAATCGTCAGCTCTTTTGCATCAACTTTTATTATTAATGACAAATCGAACGTTTCTTTCGATATGATTTCGATTTTAGAACCCAACGCTATTTCTTGTTTGTCTAGATATTTTAAAAATTCCGATGAAGTGTCCTTTACACCAACGCAAACACCAATTTGTTTTTCGTTTAATTCCGATAACAATTGTTTTTCTATCGAAATAATTTGCCCGTTAGCATTTGGGATTGGGTCACCATGAGGATCTTCGGTTGGATTACCCAGAAAATCATCTAGTTTGTTAATTAGTTTTTCAGATTTTATGTGTTCTAATTGTTCGGCAATATCATGCACTTCATCCCAAGGAAAATTTAATTTTTCGACCAGAAAAACTTCCCATAAACGGTGTTTTCGTACAATCATTTTTGCCGAAAGCGAACCTTTTTCCGTAAGTGAAACGCCTTGGTATTTTTTGTAATTTACGAGGTCTTTCTCAGCTAATTTTTTAAGCATATCGGTAACCGAAGACGCTTTTGTTTCCATTTTTTCGGCAATAGCATTGGTACTTACTTCCGAATCTGAAATAGTGGTAAGATGGTAAATCGTTTTTAGATAATTTTCTTCTGAAAAAGTCATTTTTTATTTTTTAACGATAAATAAGGGAATTGAAATTTCGTGACGCAACTTGTCGACTGTGGTGCCAAAAAGCAAATCTTTTATCCCACGATGACCGTGTGTTCCCATAACCAAAACATCAAAATCTCCTTCGTTTATAATTTTAGGAATCGCTTTGTTTGGTTTACCAAAACCTAATTTTGTTGACACTTTAAATCCTTTTTGTGTAAGCATTTCTTCATATTCTTTCAATAATTTTTCGTCTATCGAGGTTTCGTGATCATCGGCATTTTCACCAAAAAGGATGGCTCCTATGGTTTCAACTACGTGAATTAAAGTGTATTTAGCATCAATTCCACCCAACTCAAATGCGGTATTTATTGCCAGTTCATCTGCTGAAGAAAAATCTACCGAAACAGCAATGTTCTTTTTACTGTAAGTTTCCGAAGGCGAAAATTTAAGCACCATATTGTGTGGCGAATGGTTTTGAATCTCAATTTTAGATTTGGTTACAAACGGTTTAAAAACAATATATAGTAACAAAATTAAAAAACCAACAGCTAACGGAACAACCGTAAGCCATAGTATAATTGGGTTTTCTGATGTTTCCAACCAGCCTTGAATCTCGTTAAAAACCAATTTAGCATTCAACGAAACAATGATTAAAGCCACAATCCAAGAAGCAACTTGTGTGGTTTTAGAAATGGCAAAACCTTTCATTCGCTCTTTATCCGAAACAAAATGTATAAGCGGAATAATTGCAAATCCCAACTGTAAACTCAAAATTACTTGACTCAAAATAAGCATTTTTCCTGTTACGCTTTCACCAAAAACCGAAATCACAATGACCGCTGGAACAATCGCAATTAATCTCGTAATAATACGACGAACCCATGGCTGAATACGTAAATTCAAATAACCTTCCATAATAATTTGTCCAGCCAGAGTCCCAGTAATGGTCGAACTTTGTCCTGCAGCAATAAGTGCTACTGCAAATAATATAGGTGCCCAATCAGTTCCCAACATAGGTGCTAAAAGTTGGTGTGCATCTTGAATTTCGGCAACTTCGAACATGCCGTTTTTGTAAAATGTGGCTGCTGCCAAAATTAAAATTGCTGCATTTACAAAAAAAGCTAAGTTTAAAGCTATGGTCGAATCAATAAAATTATATTTTAAAGCTTGCTTAATTCCTACCGAACTTCTATCGAATTTTCTGGTTTGTACCAATGACGAATGCAAGTACAAATTGTGTGGCATAACCGTTGCGCCAATAATTCCGATAGCAATATAAAGCGCATTTTCGTTTGGCATAGACGGAATTAATCCTTTTAGAATGCTTCCTACTTCTGGCTGAGCAAAAATCATTTCGAAAATAAAGGAAATTCCAATAATCATCACCAAAGCAATAATAAAAGCTTCCATTTTTTTAATCCCTTTATTAATCAAAAACAGCAACAAAAAAGTATCTAAAACAGTAATGATTACTCCTTGTAGTAGCGGAATTCCAAACAATAAATTAATACCGATAGCCATTCCCAAAACCTCTGCCAAATCACAAGCTGCAATAGCAATTTCGGCAAGAAAATAAAGAATATAATTGATGAACTTAGGATACGTTTCTCTTGATGCTTGCGCTAAATCTCGTTGGGTTACAATACCTAATCGCGCACTCAAACTTTGCAAAAGCAGCGCCATGATATTACTCATAAGCAAAACCCAAAGTAAGGCATAACCAAATTGACTTCCTCCTGCAAGATCGGTAGCCCAATTTCCAGGATCCATATAACCGACACTAACAAGGTAGGCTGGGCCAAAAAAGGCTAATATTTTTCTGAAAACAGTAGTTTTATTTTGCGTTGAAACCGATTGATTTACTTCTTCTAAGGATTTTCCCATGTTTGAAAAAAATTATTATTTCACAAATATAATTATATATTTTGTTTTGTATGAATATATTTTTTAGTTTTGTCTAAAATTTAATTTAAACCATAATGAAAAAAATATTTTTAATATTTTTATTACTAATATCCTTATTTGCTTTCTCACAAGAAACACAAGTAATCTCCGGTCAAGTTTTTGGAGAAAAATTAGGGTTAGAAGCAATCGAAATTTCTTTAGTTGGTACAAATAGAAAAACAGAAACAGATAGTTTAGGGTATTATAAGTTTGAACTATTAGCCGTTGGAAACTATAAGATTCAAGCGTGGTCTATGGATTTTCAAACGATTAGAAAAAATATTGTTGTAAAGGAAAATGATAGTTTACTTGTAAATTTCGATTTAATAATAACTCCAAACAATTTAAACGAAGTAGTCATTTCCGGCACTTTAAAACCTGTTCGACGACTAGAAAGTCCTGTTCCTGTAGAAGTTTACTCACCTGTTTATTTCAAAAAAAATCCAACACCAAGTATTTATGAGGCTTTGCAAAATGTAAATGGCGTTCGTCCGCAACTAAATTGTGGTGTTTGCAATACGGGAGATATTCATATAAATGGTCTGGAAGGTCCTTATACATTAGTGTTAATCGACGGAATGCCTATTGTAAGCAGCTTATCAACCGTTTATGGCTTGTCTGGAATTCCAAATTCACTAGTAGAACGCATCGAAATCGTAAAAGGCCCAGCATCGTCATTATACGGAAGTGAAGCTGTGGGTGGTTTGATAAATATTATCACCAAAAATGCCACTAATGCCCCAAAGTTTTCGGCTGATGCTTTTTCGACTTCCTATCTTGAAAACAATATTGATATGGGAGCAAAATTTAATGTGGGCAAAAAAGCGATTGCATTAGTTGGATTGAACTATTTTAAGTACGGAAACAGAGTCGATAATGACAACGACGGTTTTACCGATGTAACTTTATCAGACAGGATTTCGATATTTCAGAAATGGACTTTTGCTCGAAAAGAGAATAGATTGTTTACAATTGCAGGTCGTGGCGTTTATGAAGATCGTTTTGGCGGCGACATGCGTTGGGAAAGAAAATATCGTGGCGGAAATGAAATATACGGAGAAAGTATCTATACCAAACGAGTAGAATTATTAGGAAATTATCAATTACCAACTTCCGAGAAAATAATGTTTTCTTTTTCAGGAAACGTACATTTTCAAGACAGCAGATATGGAACTACTAGTTATATTGCCAATCAAAAAATTGCTTTTGGGCAACTTACTTGGGACAAAAAAATCTCAAAACACGATATGCTTTTGGGAACTGCTTTGCGCTACAATTATTATGATGACAACACACCATCAACAACAAAAAATGGAGAAAACAATCCAGAAAAAACATTTCTACCAGGTATTTTTGTGCAAGACGAAATTGCTTTTAATGATAAAAACAAACTCTTAATGGGTTTGCGTTATGATTACAATTCGTTTCACGGAAATATTTTCACGCCTCGAATTGCCTATAAATTGAAATTAAATGACAATAATATCATTAGGTTGAATGCTGGAACAGGTTTTAGAGTAGTAAATTTGTTTACCGAAGACCACGCCGCACTAACTGGTTCTCGTGATGTTGTGATAAAAAGCAACTTGAAACCAGAACAATCTGTAAACGTAAATTTGAATTATATCAAGAAGTTTAACTTCGAAAGCGGAACATTTGTAGGAATCGAAACATCTTTATTTCATACCCGATTTAGCAATAAAATTGTAAACGATTACTCGACCGATCCAAACAAAATTATTTATGATAATATAAATGGATATGCGATAAGCCAAGGAATTACAACAAATATTGATGTGAATTTTACCAATGGTTTAAAAATCATAACTGGCGTTTCGTTTTTAGATAATAGAAATATACAAAACGGAATTAGTGAAATTCCAGTTCTAACAGAACGTTTTACAGGAACTTGGAATGTGTCTTACAAAATAAAAGAAGTAGATTTAACAATCGATTACACAGGGAATTTATACGGCTCTATGAAATTACCTTTATTAAATGATTTAGATCCACGTGCGCCAAAATCGCCAACTCATAGTATTCAAAATCTTCAACTTACATATTCCGGTTTCAAAAATTTTGAAATTTATTCAGGAATAAAAAATTTATTAAACTTTTTACCAAAACAAAATAATCCATTTTTAATAGCCAATGCTAACGATCCTTTTGAAGCCAATGTGCTATATGGTGCCAATGGACAAGTCTTGGCAACGCCTCAAAATCCGTATGGATTAACTTTTGACACGACTTATGTGTATGCACAAAACCAAGGTATTCGAGGCTTTTTTGGGATACGTTTTAATTTGAAATAATGAGAAATCTTATTTGTTTGGTTATTTTTATTTTGGCAATTCCGAAAGGTTTTTCCCAATTGAATCTATCCAAATTTGAAGAAATTGACAGTCTGCAAAAAGTAGAAAAACGGAAAGTTATTGTATTTATCCATACCAATTGGTGCAAATATTGTACGGCAATGCAAAGTAAAACCTTTAAAAATCAACTTGTTCAAAATGAAATAAACGAACGTTTTTACTTTATCTCTTTTGATGCAGAAGAGAAGGAAAAAATTATTTTTAATAAAAATACTTTCGTTTTTAAACCCAACGGAAATAATTCTGGAATTCACGAATTAGCCATCGAGTTAGGGACAATTAACAAACAAATAAATTACCCCATTTTATGTGTTTTGAATGATAAAAACGAAATTGTTTTTCAACACAACAGCTATCTAAATTCAAAGCAACTAATTAAAATACTCAAAACAATAAAATAAATGGTAAATAAATAGAAATAAATGAACTAGTTCATGTGAATTAATTACTAAATTTGCGTTCTTATTAAAAATTTAAGTTATGTTACAAATCGCATTTATTAGAGAAAATCAGGGAAAAGTAATCAAAGCTTTGGCAAAAAGAAGTATTGATGCTACTGCTATTGTTCAAGAAGTGGTGCAATTAGATGAAAAACGTCGTGCAACACAAGTAGAATTAGATACTATTTTATCCGAATCTAATAATATATCCAAAGAAATTGGCGATTTGATGAAAAGTGGCGAAAAAGAAAAAGCTACCGCTCTAAAAGAGCAAATTGCTACCAATAAAGAAAAAACCAAAGAGTTGTCTGAAATAACTGAAGCTTTAGCAAAAGATTTATTAGACAAACTATATACTTTACCTAACCTTCCAGCTGACATTGTTCCTGAAGGGAAAACACCTGAAGAAAATCTAAATATTTTCGAGGAAGGTGCAATTCCAGTTTTACACGAAGGAGCACAACCTCACTGGGAATTAATTAAAAAATATGATATTGTCGATTTCGAATTAGGTACTAAAATTACAGCTCCCGGATTTCCTGTTTACAAAGGAAAAGGAGCCAAATTACAACGTGCACTTATTTCTTACTTTTTAGATAAAAATACTGATGCAGGTTACCAAGAATATCAGGTTCCACACATGGTAAACGAAGCTTCTGCATATGGAACTGGACAATTGCCTGACAAAGAAGGACAAATGTATCACGATGCAAAAGATAATTTATATCTTATTCCAACTGCCGAAGTCCCTGTAACAAACATTTTTAGAGATGTTATTCTTAACGAAAATGAATTACCCGTTTTATGTACAGGTTATACGCCATGTTTCCGTCGTGAAGCAGGTTCTTGGGGCGCTCACGTTCGTGGACTAAACCGTTTGCATCAATTTGACAAAGTAGAAATTGTTCGTATAGAGCATCCTGATAAATCGTATGAAGCGCTAGAAGGAATGGTCGAACACGTAAAAAGTATTTTACAAGAACTAAAATTACCATACCGAATCCTTCGCCTTTGTGGTGGAGATATGGGTTTTGCATCGGCATTAACTTATGATTTTGAAGTTTTTAGTACAGCACAAGATCGTTGGTTAGAAATTTCATCTGTATCTAATTTTGAAACGTTTCAGTCTAATAGATTAAAATTACGTTTCAAAGATAAAGACGGTAAAAACCAATTGGCACACACCTTAAACGGAAGTTCATTGGCTTTACCAAGGGTTTTAGCAGGAATATTAGAAAATTATCAAACACCAGAAGGAATTGTAATTCCAGAAGTACTTAGAAAATATACAGGTTTTGATATCATAAATTAAAAACTACAGAATTTTTTAGATGTACTAATGAAGCATAAAAATTGTTACATTAGTACATTGTTTTTTTAGATAATTAATGAAAAATTTATTTCTATATATCGTTTTGTTATTTCCAATGCTTGTTTTCTCGCAGAACGAACAATTGGCGCAAAATTATTTTGACAGAGGTGATTTTGACAAAGCAATACTTATTTATGAAGATTTAGTAAAAGGTCAGCCCAATAATTACAATTATTTTCAGAAGCAAGTGGCTTGTTACCAGCAACTAAAACAATTTGATAAAGCCGAAACCATTATCAAAAATAGAATAGAAAAAACCAAACAACCCAATTTATATATCGAATTAGGATATAATTATCAGTTGCAAAAAAATACTGATAAAGCCGATAAAAATTATAAAATAGCCCTCGAAAAAATAAAAGATAATCCAAACAATGTGTATAATGTAGCACGAGATTTCGAGCAAAAAGTATTGGTCGAACAAGCCATCGAAGCGTATCGCTTAGGAACTTTAGGGAATCCTGATGCAAATTTCGATTATCAAGTGTCATTATTGCAAGGTCAGCTGGGAAAAATAGATTTAATGATTGATACTTTACTCGATTATTCCTTTAGATTTCCTGTAAATGCGCCATTGGTTCAGAACCAATTAACTCGATTTATGTCTGAGGATTCTCAGAAAACTTTTTCTGATAGTTTAAAAAAAGCATTGCTCATTCGAACTCAAAAAACACAAGATATTTTCTGGAATCAGTTTATGAGTTGGTTTTTTGTACAACAAAAAGAATACGCAAAAGCATTCATTCAAGAAAAAGCCATTTTCAAAAGAAATTCAGATAATTTAATTAATATCATCAATTTGGCGAAATTGACTATCGATGATAATGAAGTTGAAACTGCGACCGAAATCTTAAATTTTATCTTGCTAAACACACAAGATTTAGAATTACAAATGGAAGCTCATTATCAATTAATATCGATTGATATTGATAAAGCAACAACAAAAGAATATCTAATTATAAAAGAAAAACTGGATTTGTTATTAAAGAAATATGGAATTTCTCCTTATTCTATTCAATTACAAATTTTGAATGCACATTTTGATGCATTTTATTTGAAAAAATTTGAATCAGCTAAAATAGTTTTGACCAAAGCTTTAGATTTACCTTTAAATAGTTATCTAAAAGCAGATGTGAAAATGGAATTGGCCGATGTATTATTGCTTGACGAAAAATTCAATCAAGCCATTATTTATTATGCACAAATACAAGACGATTTAGAAAATGATCAAATGGCGCACGAAGCCAGTCTAAAAATGGCAAAAGCAAGCTATTACAAAGGAGATTTCGATTGGGCACAAAAACAATTTACCGTTTTAAAATCGTCGACATCACAACTTATTGCGAATGATTCGATGGAATTATTCTTACTCATTAGTGACAATACTGTCGAAGATTCGACGCAAGTGGCTTTAAAAAAATTCTCTAAAGCCGATTTTTTAGGGTATCAAAACAAAAACACTGAAGCATTACAATTATTCGAAGCTATTTTAGCACAACACAAAGGAGAAAAAATAGAAGATGTAACTTTGCTCAGAATTGGAAAATTGCACGAAAAGCAAAATAATTTTATTCAAGCATTAAGTTTTTACCAGCAAATTATAGACAAGCATGCCGAAGGAATTTACATCGATGAAGCTTTGTTTTTTTCGGCCGAAATTTACAGGAAACAATTACCTGATATTGCAAAAGCAAAAACGTATTACGAGAAAATAATCTTCGGTCACGAAGACAGCATTTATTTTGTCGAAGCTAGAAATAATTACCGAAAATTGAGAGGAGACACGAATCTTTAATAGCAATTTCAAAATTTAATGGCAATTTCAATAAAAAAATTAAAAAAATGATGATATACAACGTAACAATAAACATTCACGAAAGTGTGCATGACCAATGGTTTTCTTGGATGCAAACAAAACATATTACCGATGTTTTAGCAACAGGTAAATTTACTGCAGCTAGAATGGTCAAGGTTTTAATAGAAGAAGAAATGGGCGGAGTCACATATTCTATTCAATACACAACAGATAATAAAGAAACGTTACAAAAATACTATGAAGAAGATGCACCACGTTTGCGTGAAGAAGGTTTGCGTCTTTTTGGCGATAAAATGTTGGCTTTTAGAACTGAATTGGAGTTAATAAGTGAGCATTAATGCTGTTCTGTCTTTCCCACGCAGGTGGGAAACCAAAATAAAAAGGTTGGATTTTGAATAACGAATTTTGAATTTTGAACCAATGAATTATTCAAATTACTGTCTTTCCCACGCAGGTGGGAAACCAAAATAAAAAACAAATCCAATTTTTAAATGTTTAAAACAACTCATCAATATTACATATACATTTTAGCGAGTCAAAAAAACGGAACTTTGTATATTGGTGTTACGAACGATTTAGAAAAAAGAATTTTAGAACATAAACAAAAAATAAATGAAGGATTTACTTCAAAATATGATGTAAATAAGTTGGTTTATTTTGAATCTTTCCAATTTATAAATGATGCCATACTTCGAGAAAAAAGACTC
Source organism: Flavobacterium sp. (assembly GCF_043756175.1). Classification (GTDB taxonomy): domain Bacteria; phylum Bacteroidota; class Bacteroidia; order Flavobacteriales; family Flavobacteriaceae; genus Flavobacterium. The sequence goes on along the minus strand of NZ_JAYURN010000105.1, from coordinate 16,862 downwards.
AAAAAATGGAATCGTCAATGGAAAATCAATTTAATTGAAGAAGAAAACAAAGATTGGAAAGACCTTTCGGAAGATTGGTGTAATTAAATAGATTCCCGCCTTCGCGGGAATGACAAAATCGCCTTCGAGGGAATGACAGCTAAACATTTGTCTTTCCCGAGAAGGCGGGAAACCAAAATAAAACTAAAAGCTCCGTTAAGACGGGTAAGACAAATCGGTATGGAAGCAGTAAAAGCAAAAAAACACCTCGGACAACATTTCCTAAAAGACGAAAGTATCGCAAAAGATATTGCTGACACTTTAAACCTAGAAGGTTATGACGATGTTCTAGAAATAGGACCAGGAATGGGTGTGCTCACAAAGTATTTATTAGAAAAAGAAGTAACTACTTATGTGATTGAAATCGATACAGAATCGGTGACTTATTTAGATGAAAATTATCCAAAACTAAAAGATAAAATAATCTCTAAGGATTTTTTAAAATATAATATCAATGAAACTTTCGATGGTAAGCAATTTGCCATTATTGGAAATTTTCCATACAATATTTCGACACAAATAGTATTTCGCGCTTTAGAATATCGCAACCAAATTCCAGAATTTGCAGGCATGTTTCAAAAAGAAGTGGCTCAAAGAATTTGCGAGAAAAAAGGAACAAAAGCCTACGGAATTTTATCGGTATTAGTACAAGCATTTTATGATGCCGAATATTTATTTACGGTCGATGAAACCGTATTTATTCCGCCCCCAAAAGTAAAATCTGGGGTATTGCGTTTGCGTAGAAAAAAAGATTTTAGTTTACCATGTAGCGAAAAATTGTTTTTTACCGTAGTAAAAACTGCTTTTCAGCAACGAAGAAAAACATTGCGAAATAGTTTAAAAACATTAAATTTGTCTGACAATTTGCGAGAAGACGAGGTTTTTAATCTTCGCCCAGAGCAATTAAACGTGCAACAATTTATAGAATTGACTCAAAAAATAGAAGCCGATGGAGTTTAAAATCAGCAAAGACCTAATACAAGAATTAGAGCAACTCATACAAAGTAAAAATGACCAGCAACTGGAAGTTTTACTAAGTGATTTGCACCATGCTGATATTGCTGAAATTCTCGATGAGCTCGATTTTGACGAAGCAACCTATATTTTTAAAGTCTTAGATTCCGAAAAAACTGCAGAAATTCTTGTAGAACTAGAAGACGATTTACGAGAAAACATATTAAGTAGATTATCTCCAAAAGAAATCGCCGAAGAGCTTGATGAGCTTGACACCGATGATGCTGCCGATATTATTGCAGAACTTTCTCAATCCAAAAAAGAAGAGGTAATCTCTGAGCTAGAAGATGTAGAACATGCAAAAGACATTGTCGATTTATTGCGTTACGACGAAGACACCGCTGGCGGATTAATGGGTAAAGAGTTAGTAAAAGTTAACGAAAACTGGAGTGTACTGACTTGCGTAAAAGAAATGCGTTCCCAAGCCGAAAGTGTATCTCGTGTTCATTCCATTTACGTAGTAGATGATGAAGAAAGACTCAAAGGACGTTTGTCTCTCAAAGATTTATTGACTACATCAACTAAAACTCAAATTGCTGATATTTATATAAAAAAAGTAACTTCTGTAAAAGTAGATACCGAAGATGTAGAAGTAGCACGAATCATGCAAAAATACGATTTGGAAGCCATTCCTGTAATCGATGACATGGGACGATTAGTAGGGAGAATCACTATTGATGATATTGTAGATGTCATAAAAGATGAAGCTGACAAAGATTACCAAATGGCAGCGGGTATCTCACAAGACGTAGAAGCAGATGATAGTATTCTAGAACTCACAAAAGCACGATTGCCGTGGCTAGTCCTTGCTTTGTTAGGTGGATTTATCTCAGTAAAAATGCTTGGCCTTTTTGAAGGAGCGATGCTTAAACATGGTGAGTTATTTTTCTTTACACCACTTATTGCGGCTATGGCTGGAAATGTTGGTGTGCAATCATCAGCTATAATTGTGCAAGGTTTAGCAAACAATACACTAAGTGGTTCACTATTTAACCGATTAATAAAAGAAATATCATTAAGTCTCCTAAACGGAGTAATCCTAGCCACAATATTATTTTTAGGAAGTTATTTTCTGTTAAATGCCGATTTAAAAATAGGGCTAACTGTAACTATTTCACTTATTTCTGTAATTATTATCGCCTCATTAATTGGCACATTTGTACCGCTTTTATTAGATAAATTCGGAATAGATCCGGCTTTGGCAACAGGACCGTTTATCACGACTAGCAACGATATTTGTGGAATTCTTATCTACTTTTCAATTGCTAAATTAATTTTAGGTTTTTAAAGTTCAAATTATGAAAATACATATCATAGGTGGCGGAAACCTTGGCGTAGCCATAGCTTTAGGAATAACAAAATATAGTAAAGACAATCAAGTTACAGTTACCAAACGAAACATAGAAACCATTTCTTATTTACAAGAAAAAGGTATTGAAATTTCTAAAAATAATGCACACCATATTCAACTAGCTGATATTGTTGTTTTAACTGTAAAACCACATCAGGTAGAAACTGTTTTAAAAGAAATTTCATCAGAAATTCAAAACAAAACCATTATTTCGGCAGTAAGTGGTGTATCAATAAGTACTATTCAGAATATAGTTGGGGAAAACCATGCTGTAATACGAATTATGCCAAATATTGCGATACAATTTGGCGAATCAGCCACCTGTATTTCGTTTGAAGAAAAAGATAAAACCGAAGCTCAAAAAGTAATTTCGCTATTTCAACAACTAGGAACAGCACCAGTAATAGAAGAAAAACTAATGGATGCGGCCACTGTTCTTGGTGCTTGCGGAACCGCTTATGCCTTGCGTTACATTCGAGCTTCCATGCAAGCGGGAATAGAAATTGGTTTCGATTCTCAAACAGCACTTGCTATAGCAGCACAAACCGCAAAAGGCGCTGCAAAAATGCTACTCGAAGAAAAAGTACATCCAGAACAACTGATCGACAGAGTAACTACGCCACAAGGCTGTACCATTGTAGGACTTAACGAAATGGAACACCAAGGCTTTAGTTCTTCATTAATAAAAGGAATAAAAACCTCATTACAGAAAATAAAAGAGTAATTTTTTATTCGAAGCTATTCCTGCCATTCATTTCAATCTTTTGCTTTCTAAAGAAAAAAGCAAAAGGATTTCCATTGCTGTCAGGGCTAAAAAATCAACATTACATTCCAAAATCAGTTTCGTTTATCTACCAAAAAGAATTATCTTTATTTTTTGTGATTTAAAAAACACATGGAAGCTAACAATCCCTTTTTTACTCAAAATGTTAAAAAAATTTAAATATTTTTTATCAAAAAATTGCTACGAAATACTTGTAATTACATTACTGCTCCACTTATATGGAAGTCTCTTTTTTAGCGATTTATATTTTTACGGTACTTATATTAGAATTTTAAATACTGTTTTTTTATATTTTGGATCAACAATAACTTTTTTAAATAGAAAAGGTGAAAATTTCAAAAAAGGAAAAATAATCATCGGTTTATTATTTTTATTAAATTTTGGTTTATTATTTGTTGGGAAGACATCAATTTTTTCAGGGTTAAGAGACGTTTTCTATTTAGTTTTTCTGGCTTTAACGCTTTATAACATTGCAAAATTTTTAATTTCGCCTCATAGATTTGATAAAGCTTTAATTTTCGCATCTCTATCGGGTTATCTGTTAATTATTGAAATTGCTGTAAGAAGTTTTATGGTTTTATATAAATTTGAAGGAAATCATATTTTAAACAATGTAGATTTTTCGTATCACACAAAAACTTTTATTGATACTGTTTACTATTGTACGGTTACCATTACAAGTATTGGTTTTGGAGATATACTTCCAATAGGGCATAAAGCAAAAATCCTAACTTCTATTTTAGGTTTAACAGGTCAATTTTATTTAGTAATAGTTATGGGAATAATCGTAAGCAAATTCATATCATCAAATCAAAAAAAATAACTGTAATAAACCAAAGAACATTTTTTCTAAAAAAATAAGATGAACCCACAAAACATAAAAATTCTTCATATCGATAGCAACCATCCATTACTTATGGCACAATTGCAACAAGCAGGATTTATAAACCACGAAGATTTCTGCTCTTCAAAAGAGGAAGTTGAAGAAAAAATTCATGATTATCAGGGTATTGTTATTCGCAGCCGATTCAAAATAGATAAAACATTTCTCGACAAAGCCACCAGTTTACAATTTATAGCACGTGTAGGAGCAGGACTGGAAAGTATCGATTGCGATTATGCTATCAGCAAAGGAGTTCAACTCATTGCCGCGCCCGAAGGCAATAGCAATGCTGTGGGCGAACAAGCATTAGGCATGTTACTTTCTCTAATGAATAACCTCAACAAAGCCGATAAAGAAATTCGTTCCGGACACTGGAACCGAGAAGCAAATCGCGGTCACGAACTCGACGGAAAAATAGTTGGTATTATAGGTTACGGGAATATGGGAAAATCATTTGCAACAAAATTGCGTGGTTTCGATGTACAAGTTTTATGCTATGACATACTCGAAAATGTAGGTGATAATAATGCAAAACAAGTAACCTTACAAGAATTACAACAAAAAGCAGATGTTTTAAGCCTGCATATTCCTTGGACTCATGAAACCGACAAAATGATAAATACTCATTTTATTTCTGCTTTTGCAAAACCATTTTGGCTTATAAATACATCTCGTGGCAAGAATGTAGTAACTGCGGATTTAGTTAAAGCTTTACAATCGGGAAAAATAATGGGAGCAGGACTCGATGTTTTAGAATACGAAAAGCTCTCATTCGAAAACTTATTCGAAGGCCAAAAACCAGCCGCTTTCGAGTATTTACTACAAGCAGAAAACGTTTTGCTATCACCTCACATTGCAGGTTGGACTAAAGAAAGCAAAGAGAAACTAGCACAAGTAATTGTCGATAAGATTAAACAATTTTACTAATTACTATTTTATTTAACAATCTCATTACCAGTAACAATTCGTTAGATGAAATACTTTATTACAAAAGTATCGTGGCAGAAGCAGCTTGTCTACACACCTGATAGGTTTTAAAACCCTGTCAGGTGTCCCATAAAAAAAACCTAACGACCAGATTAATATCCAGTTGTTAGGTTTCTATTACGATTCAGGAATGACCCTGATGTGTTATGCGTTTGTGGTTCGTTTCAGAATAAAGGAACGTTTTACTGATTATTAAGGTATCCATTGATACTTTTCTTGACTTAATAATTTATAATCTTTACCCTCAATTGACAAATCATTTGAACTTGCTTTCTTATTGATTTGAATCCCTTTTTGGGTCGCGTCATACAATTTCTTGCTTACACTTAAAGTCAATGTGTCATTTGTTGAAGTTGAGTAATATGGCTCAAATGCAAGGTTGTCAAATTCAATTTTATTGGTAATTGCTTCATTGATTTTGATTTTGATTCGATATTTATTAAAGTTACATTCACTACAATATATCATATCAACCACTATTCCTTCAAAAGAAAATTCTTTAATGAATTGTTTATGTGAAAGTATCCTCTTTTGAGTTTCTCTCTGAATTCCGCTTTCACAATTACAAAAACTAATCATAACTAGCACCAAACTCAAAAATATTTTAATTCTCATAATCATTATTTTTTATGTTTTTATCGTTTTTCCCAGATAGTGCAGATTTGCAATCCGTGCCCATACAGAAATAGAATTAAAAACAAAAAACACGAATATTGCTATTCGGGTTTTGTGGTACCTCCAGGGATCGAACCAGGGACACATGGATTTTCAGTCCATTGCTCTACCATCTGAGCTAAGGTACCGTCGCTTGATGCGGGTGCAAATATAGTATGATTTTTCGTTTATCCAAAACATTTTTTTAAAAAAATCTATTCGTACCTTTACAAAATCAATATTAAACAAATGATTTTAACTATAGATGTAGGCAATACAAGGATTAAAAGTGCTGTATTTGAGAACAATACGCTCATTGAAGCTTCCTTTTTTTTAAATGAAAATTTTCAAACAGAAATTCAAAATATTTTAAACAAAAACCAAAAAATAAAGGTTTTAGTAGTAGCTTCGGTAGGAAAATTAGAAAAACAAGCTTTCGAGTCGTTTTCGAATCGGCTAAAAGTATATTTTGTTTCACGAGTAAGCAGCTTTCCTTTTCAAAATAATTATGCAACACCAAATACATTAGGTATTGACAGGATGATTTTGGCTGCTGGCGCCGTTTTACAATTTCCAAGTCAAAAAAGACTTGTAATTGATGCCGGAACCTGTGTAACTTATGATTTTATTGATGAAAATAATATTTATCAAGGAGGGGCAATTTCTCCGGGAATTCGTTTGCGCTACGAAGCCATGCATAATTATACTGCAAACCTACCGTTGTTAAGTATCGAGGAACCAGAAAATATAATAGGAAATTCTACAAATGAGTCTCTACACTCTGGCGTGATAAATGGTTTGACTTTCGAAATTGAAGGTTATATTAACTCCTTAATGAGTAAAAATGAAAACTTTATCATAATTTTAACTGGTGGAGACGCTAATTTTTTGGCTAAACGATTAAAAAATACGATATTTGCCAATTCAAATTTTCTTTTAGAGAGTTTGAACAATCTTTATCAATATCAAATAAAAAATGATTAAAAAATTTTTATTAAGTAGTTTTATGCTGCTTTCGCTACATAGTTTTGCTCAAGAAGGTACGGCTTCTCCTTATTCTTACTACGGAATTGGGATTGTAAAATTTCAGGGAGCTGTCGAAAATAAATCGATGGGTGGATTGGGTATTTTGCCAGATAGTATTCATATAAATTTACAAAATCCAGCTTCACTATCAGCATTAAAATTTACGGCATTTAATGTTGCAGGAACATATAATACAGTAAAACTAAAGAACGAAAACACAGCAGAAAAAGCAAGAAGAACTACAATTGATTATCTAATGATGGCTTTTCCTGCTAAAAAAATGGGAATAAGTTTTGGTCTTATGCCATATTCTGCAGTAGGATATAAAATTAAAAAAACAACAGAATTTTCGACTTCACTATATTCAGGTAACGGAGGAGTAAACAAAGTCTTTGTTGGTGCGGGATATAAAATCATGCCTAAACTGAGTATTGGTGCAGATTTCGGATATAATTTTGGAAAAATAGAAAGAATGTCTCAAGTAGATATTGGTGTTCAAAACGGCACAGGAGAAATAAATACTTCTGAAGTTAGTGGAATAAGTCTTAATGCGGGTTTGATATACAAATCAAAATTAAATAAATATGATTTTGTGTCTAGTTTTACTCTTTCTCCTAGCACAAACTTAGTATCTAAAAACACAAGTTTTCAATCTACAATTCCACTTACATCAAATTCTGGAGGTTCTAAGGAGAGTATAATTGCTGATTCAAAAATAAAAATCCCTTCTAAACTAGCATTTGGAGCTGGACTTGGTGAGATAAAAAAATGGTTTGTAGGTTTCGAATCTACATTTCAAGGATCGAGTAGTTTTGGAAACAAATACGATCCAAACGTATCTTTTGAGAACGCAACAAAACTATCATTAGGAGGATATTACATACCTAATTTCAATTCTTTTTCAAACTACTTTAATAAAGTAACTTATAGAGCTGGTCTTCGTTATGAAAACACAGGATTAATAGTTAATACAAAATCTATAAACGATACGGCTCTTACATTAGGATTAGGGCTTCCAGTGGGTGGAAACGTTTCAAGTGTTAATGTTGGTATGGAATATGGAAAAAGAGGAACTAAAAACGCAGATCTTGTACAAGAAAATTATCTAAATATTTCAATTGGATTATCGTTTAGTGATAGGTGGTTTGTGAAACGAAAATACAACTAAACTAAATAGATGGTAATAAAATTTCAAATATTACAAACAACAAAAAAAGTGCTGTTACTTGTAGTAGCAACAATTTTTTTTATGTCTTGCGAAAGTAATATAAATGAAGTCCGAAAAATAAATGTTGTCGAGTTTAATCCAGTTGGTGAAGCCAAAGATTTTAATTTAAAATACACCGATTCTGGAAAAATAAAAGCAGTGTTAGTATCGCCACAAATGCTAGATTTTTCGCATTTAGAGTTTCCATTTACCGAATTTCCAAAAGGAATAAAAGTTGCTATTTATGACGAGCAAGGAAACAAAAGTTTTGTAACATCAAACTATGCCATTTCATACACAAATTCTAATTTAATAGATTTGAGCGGAAAAGTAAAAATCACTACTTATGATGGGAAAATTTTAGAAACAGAACAATTGTATTATGACCAAAAAAACGAATGGTTTTTTACACAAAAATCATATAAATTTATAAACAAAGCAAGCGTTATAGAAGGATTAGGAATAGATTTTAGTAAAGATTTTAAAACTTTAGATACACAAAGTATAACAGGAGTTTATAGCATTTAAAAAAATAAAAAACATGAATTATTTAAAATACACACAATACGTATATTTAGTTGCGGCAATATTTTTTGTATACGACGGATTTTCAAAATTAAATTCGGGTACAGACATGCCATATTTAAGCTTTATACTTGCTGCTACTGCGGTATTTATGTTTTTCTTTCGTAGAAAATTTGCCAAAAAATTCGACAATCAAGACAAGAATCAATAAAAAACTAAACTTTATATCAAAATAAAAGCTTTAGTCTTTTGATATTTGATAGATAATCGTATTTTCGCTCACTGAATAAAAAATATTTTTAAAAAATGGCAGTTTTATCAAAAATTAGACAAAAATCATTTCTAGTTGTCGCAATAGTAGGATTAGCATTATTTGCATTTATAATTGGTGCATTAATCGAAAATGGAGGCTTCGGACAAACATCTAGAAACGCAGGAACTATAAATGGTGTAGATATTCCTTTTGAAGAATTTAGAGGAAAAGTAGATATGGCTCAAAAAAGTCAACAAGGACAAAACATGTCTATGACTCAAGCAACAAATGGTGTTTGGGATCAAGAAGTAAGAAGAGTTTTGTTAGAAAAACAATGTGAAAAATTAGGTTTGCGCATAGGTAACGATCAATTAATTAATATTATTAAAGAAGATCCTCAGTTTGCACAAAACCCACAATTTTTGAATGCTGCAGGAAAATTCGATAAAGCAAAATTTAACGAATTTATCGTGTCTATAAAAAATTCGTCACCAGAAAGATGGCAACAATGGTTAGATTACGAAAAACAATTAACGCAATCTACGACTGAGCAAATGTATAGCACAATGATTCAATCAGGCTTCTATACAACACAAGCAGAAGCAAAGTTTAACTACGAATTAGAAAATAATAAAGTTGCTTTCGATGTGGTTTCTGTTCCTTATTCAACTATTGATGACAAAAAGGTGGAACCAACAGATGCTGAACTAATCGCTTTTATGAAAAAAGACGAAAAGAAATACAAAGCTGACGAATCTCGTGAGTTAGAATTCGTTTTAATCGATGACAAAGCATCAGCAGAAGATAAAAAAGTAGTAGAAGATAAAGTAAACGGATTATTAAACTCAGTTGATGATAATCCAGTAACTACTACTGTAAACGAAGCTAAAATTGGTTTTAAAAATGCACCAAATCTAGTGGAATTTGTTAATGCAAATTCAGATATAAAATACGATTCGACTTACGTAGCTAAAAAAGATCTGCCAGCAGAACATGCAGAAGCATTATTTAATTTAGCACCAGGACAAGTTTACGGGCCATATATGTTTGGCGATTACTATTGTCTTACAAGAACATTAGGAAGAAAAGCAAATGCAAATGCAAAAGCAAGTCATATCCTGATTAGTTACGAAGGAACACAAGTGCCAAATAAAAAAGAAAAAAGAACTAAAGAGCAAGCAAAAGCAAAGGCAGAATCATTATTAGCTCAAGTTTTAGCTAATCCATCATCATTTCAAATGTTGGCTTACACAAGTTCTGACGATTCATCTTCTCAACAAGGTGGTGATTTAGGTTATTTTAGCCAAGGACAAATGGTAAAGCCATTTAATAATTTTGTATTCTCAAACCCAGTTGGAAAAATTGGATTAGTAGAAAGTGATTTTGGTTATCATATCATTAATATCGCAGACAAACAAGATGCAGTTCGTTTGGCTACCATTGCACAAAAAATTGCACCATCAGAAACAACAAGCGATAAAGTATTTACTACTGCAACTAAATTTGAAATGGCTGCAAACGAAAAAGGATTTGATATTGCTGCGAAAGAAATGAAACTAACAGTAGCTCCATTAGCTAAATTATTAGCTATGGACGAAAATGTTCAAGGTGTAGGAAATCAAAGAGAAATTGTTCGTTGGGCATTTGGAGCAAAAGAAGGAGAATTAAAACGTTTCAATATTCCTGCGGGTCATGTAATTGCTCGTTTGAAAAAAGTAAACGAAGCTGGTTTGTTAACTATTGAAGATGCTAAAAATGCAATTGGCGCAAAATTAAGAAACGAAAAGAAAGCAGAATTAATCAAGGTTAAAATGGCTGGAAGTACACTTGAAGCAGTATCAAAAGCGACAGGTTCTCCTGTAAAAGAAGCTTTAGATGTAGTTGCAGCAAATGCTTACATACAAACAATAGGTGAAGAGCCTAAAGTTGTAGGAACTGCATTCTCACTTAAACCAGGTGTTGTTTCTCAAACAATAGACGGAGTTTCTGGAGTGTTTAAAATTAAAGTAAAATCAAGTGCAAAAGCTCCTGCTATTGCAGATTACAAAGATATTGTAACAAGACTAAACGCACAATCTAAAGGTTCAGTGCAAGGAAGAGTTTACAATGCACTTAAGAAAGATGCTACTATCGAAGACAACAGAGCGCAGTTTAACTAACAAGTTAAGTCCTATAAATATAGAAATCCCGAGGAATCGGGATTTTTTTGGTTTTAAGAAAAAATAAAAATTCTATTACAATATCATCTCATCATAAGAAACAACAACATCATAACCTTTTGCAGCAAAATATTCAGTAGGATTATTTACTGAAACAACCATTACAAAATCTCCACCCCAAGCGCCAAGACTTTTTATAGGACCATCAAAATCAGGAAATAAATCTTCTTTTACGGTTTTAATTTCTAAGATTTCACTCATTAGGACTTCGTGTTTTTCTATTTGTTTGGTAAATTCTTGTAACTCGGTTGTATTTAGTAAGGCTTCTGTAATCTCGTTTATTATTACAATTGAGTTTGCAAAATCGCCTTGCTTTTTCCTGTAATTTGCAATAGCTGTTTTGCTATTTTGCTTTTTGTTAAGGTAAACAAAGTAAATATTTTCTTTGAACACTGGATTAAAACTAATGGTTTTTACTAATGGTTTTTCGTTCGCCAATTGATACAAAATCGCCGAATCATTTTGCGCACAAGCAATATCGTAGCCGCTTCCGCCGAAAGCATTTTTTAGTAAAACAAAAGCATCAATTTGCAGCCAATTTGCTATATTATTTATTAAAGTTGATGAAGTACCCAAGCCCCAAAATTTAGGAAAAGTAAGGCTTGTGGAAACTATATAACCATTAGATTCATTAATAAAATCAGGATTTAGTTTGTAAGATTGATGCAGGATTTCGATTAATGTTGCTTTCACTTCATTACTTTCAAAAGTTTTTTTACTTACAATATCGGAAAACAAAATGGTATCATCAAACCAAATGCTTCCATCGGAATCATAACTTTTCCAGATGATTTTTTTATCAGTACCATTTTCTACAACTAAATTCTGACCCATTTTTGTAGGCAAAGCCAAAGCAATTGCGCCGTCTAAAACGACGTATTCGCCTGTAATGAGGAGTTTTCCGTTACTGTAAAATGTTTTTTTCAAGTTTCTTTTTTTAGCCCCGATAGCAGTGGAAATCCTTTTGCTTTTTCTTTAAAAAGTAGAAGATTGCAACGAATAGCGGGAATAGCTCCTAATTTTACATTCTTAAACCTTCAATAAAAGCAACAACTGCCGAATGCGATACTGTGTTTTCTTTGAAATGATTTTTTATCAAAATCCTTTCGTTTTCAGTAGCTTCAAACTGATTGATGATATTATTTAGGTGCATTTTCATGTGTCCTTGCTGAATTCCGGTGGTTGTCAAACTCCGTAATGCAGCAAAATTTTGCGCCAATCCGGCTACAGCAACAATTTGCATGAGCTCGTGTGCCGACGGTCTACCTAGCATTTCCAAAGATATTTTTACCAACGGATGCAATGAGGTCAGTCCGCCAACGGTTCCTAATGCCAAGGGGATTTCTAACCAAAAAGTAAAGATATTATTTTCTATCTTGGCATGTGATAAGCTCGAATATTGTCTGTTTCTGGAAGCGTAAGCGTGAATTCCTGCTTCGACGGCACGAAAATCGTTTCCTGTAGCGAGAACAACGGCGTCAATTCCGTTCATGATGCCTTTGTTGTGTGTTACCGCCCTGAAAGGCTCTATTTCGGCGATTTTGACAGCACGAATAAACTTTTCAGCAAATTCTTGTGGGTTTTCTATGTTTTTTTCTGCTAATTCTGAAACTGGACAAGAAACTTCGGCCCGAACGATGCAATTGGGCACATAATTAGAGAGAATACTCATAACAACTTCGATATTTTTTTCTGTTTCAGATAAAATTTCAGATTGTAAAGCTTCTTCTTTTAGTGTTTTTGCAAATTGCTCTAAACAAGAATTTATAAAGTTCGCACCCATCGAATCTTTGGTTTCAAAAGTGGCGTGCAACTGGTAATAATTTTCTAATTCAGCCGTTTTATCACGCAATTCGATATCGAGAATTCCGCCACCGCGTTTTTGCATATTTTTAGTAATGCTTTCGGTTTGGATGAATAATTTTGATTTTATTTGATTGAAAAAAGCAATTAAATTTGCCGAATTCCCTTTGAAAATAAAATGAACTTGTCCTATTTTTTCTGAATTCAAAACTGTGGTTTTAAACCCGCCGCGAGTTCCCCAATATTTTGCCGATTTAGAAGCTGCGGCAACTACCGAGCTTTCTTCTATTGCAAAGGGAATGGTATGATTTTTACCATTAATCAGAAAATTTGGAGCAACACCAAGAGGCAAATAGAAATTTGTAATCGTGTTTTCTATAAATTCATCATGTAATTTTTGTAATTCTAAATCAGAATTCCAGTATTTTTTGATGGTTTTCGTTGCATCTTCTGCATTAGAAAAATGGGTAGAAGCTATCCAATTTATTTTTTCTTCTTTGGTTAATTTTGAGAATCCACTAATCGCTTTTGTCATATCGACTCTTGTTGTTTGAAATGCAAATATAAGGTTTGAAGTTTAATTTTTGAATGAGATTTGCCACGTAAATTTTATTATTATTATTTAAACTTGTGGTTTTAACACTCATAATTGCGATTATGTCCGAATTTTTCACTAAAATTGGCATCGTTTATAATAATTTCACATGAAAACAATACAAAAAGCATTCGTTTTATTCTTATTCACTTCATTATCAGCAATTGCGCAACAAAAAATTACTTTAGAAGAAATTTGGGGCGGAGCCTTCAGGACGCAAGGAATGACTGAGTTGGCAGCTTTGAAAAACACCAATCAATATACGGTTTTAAATTCTGATAGAACTTCGGCTGCAATCGATTTGTATGATTTTGCTACTTTAAATAAAGTTTCAACTTTAATAAACTCCAAAGATTTCTCAGATTTGCAAGGAATAGATAGTTATACTTTTAGCAAAGACGAAAAGAAAATTTTGATTGCTAATAATTCAGATCAAATATTTAGACATTCTTTTTTGGCAAATTTTTACATTTATGATATTGCTACAAAATCATTAACAAAAATTACCGATGACAAAATACAAGAACCTACTTTTTCGCCCGATGGTTCTAAAATCGCTTTCGCCAAAGAAAATAATTTATATGTTTATGAATTAGCTTCTAAAAAAACGACAGAAATTACTACCGATGGTAAGAAAAATGCTATCATCAACGGAATTACGGATTGGGTTTATGAAGAAGAATTTGCTTTTGTAAGAGCTTTTGATTGGAATGCAACGTCAGATAAAATTGCTTTTATTCGTTTCGACGAAAGTCAAGTTCCAGAGTTTTCGATGAATGTATATGGTAAGGATTTATATCCTGTGACAGATAAATTTAAATATCCAAAGGCTGGCGAAAAAAATTCAGAAGTTTCGTTACATGTCTATGATACAAAAACGACAAACACTAAGAAAATAGATTTAGAAAATTATAATGATTTTTATATTGCTCGTTTAGAATGGACAAATGAAGCAAATACATTGTCTGCGCAGGTTTTAAATCGTCATCAAGACAACCTAGATTTGTTATTTATTGACGGAAATACAGGTGCTAAAAAAGTGGTGCTTAACGAAAAAGACAAAGCTTATGTTGATGTGACTGATAATCTAACTTTCCTGAAGGACAATAGTTTTATTTGGACTTCCGAGAAAGATGGTTTCAATCATATTTACCAATATGATAAAACAGGAAAGCTGAAAAACCAAATTACAAAAGGAAATTGGGAAGTGACTAATTATTATGGTTTCGACGAAAAATCTGGAATGATATACTACCAATCGGTAGAAAACGGATCTATTAATCGTGATGTTTATTCTGTTCATTTAACAGGGAAAAATAAAAAGCGATTAACAGAAGGAATTGGAACAAACGGAGCGACTTTTAGTCCAAACTTTCAATATTTTATAAATTCGTATTCAAGTGCTAAAAATGCACCGAAATATACTTTGAACGAATCTAAAACTGGAAAAACGATTAAAACTATTGTTTCAAATGAAACATTGGAAACTAAGTTAGCTTCTTATAATTTGCCATCGAAAGAATTTTTTGAACTAACAACTGCAAAAGGAAATAAACTAAACGCTTGGATGATTAAGCCAAAAGATTTTGATGCAAACAAGAAATACCCAGTATTTATGTATCAGTATTCAGGTCCAGGCTCACAACAAGTAAATAATGATTGGAATGGTTCTGACGATTACTGGTTTATGATGTTGGCGCAACAAGGTTATATTGTGGCTTGTGTAGACGGTCGTGGAACGGGTTTTAAAGGCGCTGATTTCAAAAAATGTACTCAAAAAGAAATGGGTAAACTGGAAGTGGAAGATCAGATTGATGCTGCTAAACTTTTTGGAACTTATGCTTATGTAGATAAATCAAGAATTGGAATCTTTGGGTGGTCTTATGGAGGTTTTATTTCTTCGAATTGTATTTTTCAAGGAGCAGATGTTTTCAAAACTGCTATTGCCGTTGCGCCGGTAACTTCTTGGAGATATTATGATAGCGTTTATACCGAAAGATATATG
The DNA here is from genome assembly GCF_043756175.1 of Flavobacterium sp. Lineage (GTDB taxonomy): Bacteria > Bacteroidota > Bacteroidia > Flavobacteriales > Flavobacteriaceae > Flavobacterium. The sequence goes on along the minus strand of NZ_JAYURN010000105.1, from coordinate 1,517 downwards.
CAGACGCCACAGGAAAACGCGGGTGGTTACGATAATAATTCGCCAATCACACATGTTGGTAAATTAAAAGGAAACTTTCTTTTAATTCACGGAACTGCCGATGATAACGTACATGTACAAAATTCAATGAAAATGATTGAAGCTTTAGTACAAGCCAACAAACAGTTTGATTGGGCAATATATCCAGACAAAAATCACGGGATTTATGGCGGAAAAACAAGATTACAATTGTACACTAAAATGACCAATTTTATTAAAGAAAAATTATAATTAAAAACCAAAACTAAAATATGAGCAATTTAGCAGTCGAACAAAAAACATTTTTTGGGCATCCAAGAGCCTTGTTTATTTTGTTTTTTACAGAAATGTGGGAGCGATTTTCATTTTACGGAATGAAAGCACTATTGATTTTTTATCTTACGAAATATCATTTATTTTCAGATGATTCTGGAAATCTTTTAATTGGGAGTTATGCCGCTTTAGTCTATGCTGTTCCTGTAATTGGAGGTTTTATTGCTGATAAATATTTGGGTTTTAGAAAAGCTATTGTTTTTGGAGGGATTATGCTCGTTTTGGGTCATCTAGGAATGGCTTTTGAAGGAAACGCCGCAACACAATCCATAACAGGTGAGATTACTCGTGATAATACAGCTTTACAAATATTTTACTTTTCATTATCCTTAATTATTGTTGGAGTTGGTTTTTTAAAAGCAAACATATCTTCTTTAGTAGGGGAATTATATGAGGTAGGAGATAAACGTCGTGATTCTGGGTTTACTCTTTTTTATATGGGTATTAATTTAGGGTCATTTTTGGCAACACTTATTTGTGTTTGGTTAGGTGAAACTTACGGATGGAGTTATGGTTTTGGAGCTGCTGGAGTAGGTATGTTTTTTGGATTGATGACTTTTATTTCTGGAAAAAAAATGTTAATGGGAAAGGGAGAGTCAAATACACCTGAGTTCTTGGAAAAAAAATCGTTTGGGATTAAAAACGAATGGTTAATATATATTGGAAGTGTTTTGTCTTCTTTGTTATTTTGGCAAATGGTACAAAATCATAATGCTGTATCTTTAGCACTTCAGGTTGCGGGAGGAGTGTCTTTTATATACATAATTTATTATGCGATGACACAATTAGATGGTAAAGCACGTGAGCAATTAATTGCTTTAACAATACTTATTGTTTTTACAATTGTATTTTGGGCTTTATTTGAGCAAGCCTATACTTCAATGAATCTTTTTGCAGATAGAATTTTAGATAGAACCATTTTTGGAATTGAATTGTCAGCTGGTCAATTTTTAAGTTTTAATGCTTTATTTATCATTTTACTAGCTCCAGTTTTCGCATGGTTATGGGTTAAATTAGGAAAATATAACCCAAACACAGCTGTTAAATTCTCATTTGCATTAATGCTTGTAGGATTAGGGTTTGGGTTATATTTTCCTAATTTAACCCATAACCATGCGAAAACTGGAGCTAGTAAAATGATAAATAAAGCATTAAAACTTAAAAAT
>NZ_JAYURN010000104.1:0-11886 GCF_043756175.1 Flavobacterium sp. | reverse complement strand
ATAACTAGATAAGTCTGCAAAACCCATTTAGTTTTAAGTACCGTTTTAAATGCTTGATAAGAATATATTTCTATAAAAAACAACACTGAGAAAAGAATCAAAAAACGAAGTATCATTCTATTTTTTTTCACAAAAATAGAACTCAAATAATTCTTAATCACATAAATTTTAGTTAATATTTTATGTTTTAGTAAATTAATTTTATTTAAAAATCATTTATACAAATACTAGTTTGTAAATATTTGAAACCAAAACAGCAATAATAAAAAAAATTAAAACTACGAATTTTATATCTTTACTTTTAAATAGAACGTTCATAACCTTAGTGTTTCTGGAATAAAGGAACATTATTTTATTACTTAGCACAAAAAAAATGTCATGAAACAGGAATTTTATTGCACGAAAGCTGGTATTGTTTATTATTTTTACATTCAAATAAAATTTTATGTCACAAAAACGCCTTTACCTTCTTGATGCTTACGCCTTAATATTTCGCGGTTATTTTGCTTTTATAAAAAACCCAAGAATCAACTCAAAAGGAATGGATACTTCGGCCATTATGGGATTTATGAATGCCTTGATGGATGTTATTAAACGTGAAAAACCTGACCATTTAGCAGTTGCATTCGATAAAGGCGGAAGCACTTATCGTTACGAAATGTACCAAGAATACAAAGCACATCGTGACGAAACACCCGAAGCCATAAAAATTGCCGTTCCTTACATTCAAGAATTGTTGAAGGCAATGCACATTCCTATTATTGAAGTTCCCGGTTTTGAAGCCGATGATTTAATAGGAACAATCGCAAAACAAGCAGAAAAAGAAAACTATCAAGTCTTTATGGTTACTCCGGATAAAGATTTTGCACAGTTGGTTTCCGAAAATATTTTCATGTACAAACCAGCCCGAATGGGGAATGGAATAGAAATTTGGGGTGTTCCCGAAGTTTTAGCACGTTTTGAAATTGAACGTCCAGAGCAAGTTATCGATTTTCTAGGAATGATGGGGGATGCCGCCGACAATATTCCAGGTTTGCCCGGAGTTGGCGAAGTGACCGCAAAAAAATTATTGAAAGAGTTTGGTTCGATGGAAAATCTTTTGGCAAATACCGACAAACTAAAAGGTGCATTGAAACTAAAAATCGAAGCCAATAAAGAAAAAGGTGTTTTATCTAAAAAACTAGCCACCATCCTACTCGATTGCCCAGTTACTTTCAATGAAAATGATTACGAATTATCAAAACCAGATGTTGAAAAAACAGACGAATTGTTTCAAGAATTAGAATTTCGTCAAATGAAAGCACAGTTTGATAAATATTTTGGAACTGGAAAAGAATATGACGAAATTGACACAAATGGCAACGGAACTTCAAACGATACGCCACAACCAACTAAAAAAACTACAGTTAAAAAATCGAACGAAGATCAATTCGATTTATTTGGTTTTTCTGATGAAGAAAGTGGCGAGGTAAAAACAGATTCCCATTATGCAAATCTAGAAAACACGCAACATTTTTACCAAAGCATAGAAGGTGATTTCGCTGTAAAATTGCTACTTCAAAATTTAATGAACCAAACTTCTGTTTGTTTTGATACTGAAACCACAGGAATTGACGCCCTAAATGCTGAACTGGTTGGAATGTCATTTTCGTTTGAAAAAGGAAAAGCATTTTACGTTCCGTTTCCAGAAAACCAGGAAGAATCACAAGTTTTAGTCGATAAATTTAAACCATTTTTTGAAAGCGAAAACATCGAAAAAATTGGTCAAAACATCAAATATGATTTAAAAATCCTGTCACATTATGGAGTTGAAATCAAAGGAAAATTATTCGATACGATGATTGCGCATTATTTGATAAACCCTGACATGCGTCATAATATGGATGTTTTATCTGAAACTTATTTGAAATATTCTCCCAAATCTATTGAAGATTTAATTGGTAAAAAAGGGAAGAATCAAAAGTCAATGCGCGATGTTGCTTTGGAAGAAATTAAAGAATATGCTGCCGAAGATGCTGATATCACGTTTCAATTAAAACAAAATTTTAGTCCAATTCTCGATAAAGCCGAAATCGAAAAATTATTTGATGAAATCGAAATTCCATTAATTCCAGTTTTGGCAGCAATGGAATTGGAAGGAATAAATCTTGACGTTCCATTTTTGAAATCGATGTCGGTTGAAATGGCCATCGAAAGTAAGGCATTGGAACAAAAAATATATGAAACTGCTGGAGAAAAATTTAATCTAGCTTCACCAAAACAGTTGGGCGATGTTTTATTCGACAAAATGAAAATTGGCGGAGCCAAACAAAAGAAAACCAAGACCGGTCAATATGCAACTGGAGAAGAGATTTTAAGCTATTTGGCAAATGACAATCCAATTGTAAAAGACATTCTCGACTGGCGTCAAATGGTGAAATTACAAAGCACTTACATTGATGCTTTACCGAACCAAGTAGACGCAAAAACAGGTCGTGTTCATACGGATTATATGCAAACTGTTGCAGCAACGGGGCGATTGAGTTCTAACAATCCGAACTTACAAAACATTCCAGTTCGAACTGAAAGAGGCCGATTGATACGGAAAGCTTTTATTCCAAGAGATGAAAATCACACGTTAGTTTCTGCCGATTATTCGCAAATAGAATTGCGTATTATTGCCGCTTTATCTGGCGAAGAAAATATGATAAAAGCGTTCCAAAACAACGAAGATATTCATAAAAGTACCGCTGCAAAAGTGTTTAATATGCCTTTAGAAGAAGTTACAAAAGAACAACGAAGCCATGCAAAAACGGTAAACTTTGGAATTATATATGGTGTTTCGGCTTTCGGACTTTCCAACCAAACTTCGCTTTCTCGAAAAGAAGCTGCAGAGTTGATCGAAGCTTATTACGAAACGTATCCAAAACTAAAAGCGTATATGTCGAACCAAGTCGATTTTGCTCGAGAAAACGGTTATGTACAAACGGTTTTAGGAAGAAGACGTTATCTGAAAGATATCAATTCTGCCAATATGATGGTAAAAAGTGGTGCCGAACGAAATGCAGTAAATGCACCCATACAAGGATCGGCAGCTGATATTATCAAAATTGCGATGATAAATATTCATAAAAAATTAACATCTGAAAACTGGAAATCGAAAATGTTGCTTCAAGTACACGATGAATTGGTTTTTGACGTTTATAATGAAGAACTCGAACGCATAAAACCTATGATAAAACACGAAATGGAAAATGCATTTATAATGAATGTTCCTTTAGATGTTGAAATTGGAGTTGGGTTGAATTGGCTGGAAGCGCATTGATAATAACGTATTAATAACAACCCTCCTTGCTGGGTTTAAAACCCTGCAAGGAGGGTTGTTCTAAATAAAAAAATTATGAAAAAATCAATCTTATTATTAGCATTCATATTCTCGCTGACACTTTCGGCGCAACAAAAAACACGTTTCGACAAAATAGATAGTTTGCTGGTTTATCTGAACCAAAACAACAAGTTTATGGGACAAGTTTGCATACGTGAAGCGGGAAATGTAGTTTTCGAAAAAGCGTATGGTTTTGCCAATGTCGAAAATAGTTTGAAAGCAAATAAAAATACAAAATACAAAATTGGCTCCATCACAAAAACATTTACTGCAGTGATGATTATGCAGTTAATTGAAGAAAGAAAGTTAAAATTAGACACTAAGTTATCTAAATTTTATCCTCAAATTCCAAATGCTAATAAAATTACGATTCATGATTTATTGCATCATCGCACAGGAATTTTAGACTTTATAAATGGAGATTCGACCGTAAATGTTTACCAAAAAGTATCAAAAGATGAAATGATTGCAAAAATCGCAGGTTATAAATCAGTTTTCGAACCCAATTCTAAATTCGAATACAGTAATTCTAACTACTATATATTAGGTAGAATCTTGGAAGATGTCTCTAAAAAAGATTACGCAACCAATCTTGGTGAAAGAATTATAAACAAACTTCAATTACAAAACACATCGATTGCGACAAACGTAGATCCCGTCAAAAACGAAAGTTACTCCTATAATTTTCATGATAAAAAATGGTCCTTAAATAAGGAATGGGATATGTCGCAAGCCTTTGGCGCTGGAAATATTGCCTCGACTACTGGAGATTTGACTTTTTTTCTAGATGCTGTTTTTAATGGTAAATTACTAAAGAAAACTTCAGTAGATGAGATGACAAAACTAGAACAATCCTACGGAAAAGGATTCGTTGTATTTCCTTTTGGCGAAAGAAAATTCTTTGGTCACACAGGAGGGATAGAAGGCTTTCGAGCTGTTGCAGGATATTATCCAATTGAAAAAACTGGTGTTTCGCTTATTGTAAATGGAGATAATTATAACCGTAACGATATTATGATGGGGATTTTGAGTATTTATTACAAAATGCCTTTTCAATTCCCAAATTTAACCACGTTTGAAGTTACTAAAGACAAATTGGAAAGTTATCAAGGTGTTTATGCATCGATAGAATTGCCTATCAAAATCACCATCAAAATCGAAAAAGGAGAACTAACCGCGCAAGCTACAGGACAAGGTTCATTTGCTTTAATTCCAATTAGCGAAACCGAATTTGTGTTTGATGCAGCTGGTGTAAAACTTACGTTCGACGCAAAAAATATGACTTTAAAACAAGGTGGCGGTCAATATCTTTTTACTAAAGAATAAAAAATTAAATCGAATGAACTGGGAACAACTATTATCACTAAAACGTCAAGGCGATACAAGCAAACGATTGCGAAAAGAACAGGACGATACTCGTTTGGGTTTCGAGGTCGATTATGACCGAATTATATTTTCAGCCGCTTTTCGTAGTTTGCAAGACAAAACACAAGTGATTCCACTTTCTAAGACAGATTTTGTCCACACAAGATTAACCCATAGTTTAGAAGTTTCGGTAGTTGGACGATCTATTGGAAGATTAGTTGGCAAAAAAATTATCGAAAAATACCCACATCTTCAAGAAATACATGGTTATCAACCAAATGATTTTGGAGCTATCGTAGCTGCAGCTTGCTTAGCACATGACATTGGTAATCCTCCTTTCGGACATTCAGGCGAAAAAGCCATTGGCGAATATTTTTCGATAGGAAAAGGGCAACAATTTAAAGACAAGTTGACCGATAAGCAATGGCAAGATTTAATCGATTTTGAAGGAAATGCAAATGGCTTTTCGGTACTTACAGCAAGTCGCCCAGGAGTTACTGGGGGTTTAAGACTTACATATGCAGTTTTAGGAGCCTTTATGAAATATCCTAAAGAAAGTTTACCTAAAAAACCAACTTCAAATATTGCTGATAAAAAATATGGTTTTTTTCAAACAGATAAAGATTTCTTTAAAGAAGTCGCTTCAGAATTGGGAATGATTCCTAATAAAACTGGAGATGACATTGGTTACGAACGCCATCCGCTCGCCTATCTTGTCGAAGCTGCCGATGATATTTGCTATACCATTATCGATTTTGAAGACGGCATGAATCTCGGCTTAGTTTCGGAAGATTTTGCTTTAGAATATTTAATAAAATTAGTCAAAGACAGCATCGATTCTAACAAATACAATACATTAACCACAAAAGAAGATCGTATAAGTTATTTGCGTGCTTTAGCAATTGGAAGTTTAATAAGTGATGCAGTAAAAATATTTGTAGAAAACGAAAAAACTATCCTTGAAGGAAATTTCTCATATTCATTAATGGACAAAAGTAAATACAAAGCCCAAATGGATGATATCATAAAACTAAGTGTAAAAAACATATACCAAAGTCGTGAGGTTATCGAAAAAGAATTAATTGGTTATCAAATTATCAACAATCTTCTAGATAAGTTTGTTACCGCTTACAACAACAAACACGAGGGAAAGGCAACAAATTTTGATGCTTTATTGCTTAAAATTTTACCCGAAAAATACCATTTAGAAAAAGAATCTTTATACGAACGATTGCTACATATTTGTCATTTTGTATCGATGCTTACCGATGGCAATGCATTGTTATACAACAAGATTGTGTCTTAAAAAACCCAATTTTAACTCTTCGAAATTTTGTTTTAAAAAAAAAAATATTATATTCGTTACTTAATCCCAATTTAAATCATAAAATTATGAAAAGAAATTTATTTTCAACAATTTGTGCTTTACTTGTTTTCGTTACAGGTTTCTCTCAGAGTAAACTTGATCAAAACACTAAGAAATCTAACAACAAAAAAGTAAATGTTGTAGCTTCTAATGGTGTTTTAACAAAAAAACAAGTTAAAGAATTACGCAAAAAACATGCTAATTATTTAGCACACAACAAGGTAATTAAAACCTATGCTATGTCTAAAAAAGAGAGACTAGCTCTTGGTTTGGCTCCTAACAAATACTTCGAGCAAGAATGGTTATTAACTATGAATCCCACAACTGGCAAGCCTGAATTCGATAAATTAAAAAAATTAAGAGATGATCTTAATTTAGAGAGAGAGAAACTTATTGAAACAGGAAGAACTCCAGGAGACGCTAGTGATAACAACTGGGTTGAAAGAGGTCCTACAAATGTAGGAGGCAGAACAAGAGCCATTATGTTTGATCCAAACGATGTCACATATAATACTGTTTTTGCTGGAGGTGTAAGTGGTGGTTTATGGAAAAATACAAACATTTCGAGTGCAGCTTCTTCTTGGACTAGAGTGAATATTCCAGAAAATTTAAATATCAGTTGTATTAAAGCCGACCCAGTTACTCCGACTACTTTTTATGTTGGTACAGGAGAATCATACACTGGCGGTGATGCTGGAGGAGATGGTGTTTGGAAATCTACAAATAGCGGAGTAACTTGGACTAGAGTTCTAGGAGGAATTACAGGCCCAACAGTATTTCAGTCTGCTGCAAATGTAACCGTTAATTCTCCTGCAGGAATAGCGGGGAATTATGCATGTTTCCCGACTACATCATTTGGCTCAGCAATTACAACTCCAATTATTCAGAATGTTGTTTTAGTAATTGACGATACTGCCCCAACTTCTGATGGATGTACGACTTTAACAAATGCAGCAGCATTAAATGGTAAAATCGCATTAATAAGAAGAGGTGTTTGTAGCTTTGCTATCAAAGTAAAAGCCGCTCAAGACGCAGGTGCATTAGCGGTAATTATGATGAATAATGCTGCTGGAACTCCAGTTGCCATGGGAGGAACGGATGCGACCATAACAATTCCATCGTGTATGATTTCTCAAGCAGACGGAAATATATTAGAAACAGCTTTAGGCTCAGGCACTGTAAACGCTACTTTAAACCCAAGTACACCAGGGATGGTTACAGGTAATATCGTACCCGGAATTCAATTTATAAATGAAATTGCAATAAGAAATAATGGTGGAATATCAGAAATTTTTGTTGCAAACGGAGATTCATTTTCAAACGGTGCATATATGGGATCTGAAACTATAGGAGTATATAAATCAGCAGATGGTGGTGCCTCATGGTCTTTATTAAACTTACCGCTAACAGCTGCTGGTAATAAGCATTGCCCTAATGATATAGCCATTGGAGCAGATAATAAAATATGGGTGTCTACAACAGAAAGTACTGCGTTCAATGATGGAGGTGGAAAAGTATTCTCGTCTTCTGATGGTGGAGTAACTTTTGTAGATAAATATACGGTTACAGGAAATGGCGGAGGAGACAGAACTCAAATTGAAGCCTCTGCAACTAATGCCAATAAGATTTATGTATTGGCTGGACTTAAACAAGCAGTACCTACTACACCTACTGTCGAAGTTAAAATTATTAGAACAACTGATGGTTTTGCAACTTCAACAGCTACGTCATTGCCCGCAGGAAACGGGTCGGGTAGAGAAGTAACTTACGGTTTTACAGGCGGACAAGCTTTTTATGACTTAATGATAAAAGTTGATCCAAGTAATGATCAAATTTTATATGTAGGAGGTATCGATTTAAGTCGTTCTGCCGATGGAGGAAACTCTTGGACGGTTATATCAAATTGGACTTCAAATGTTCACTCAGATCAACATGCTATGGCATTCAAACCAAATAATTCAAATATTGGAATTTTCGGAAATGATGGAGGCGTGTATTATTCTGGAAGTTTGTCAACGACAGGAACCCCTGCAACATCAAGAAATACAGGATTTAACGTAACACAATTCTATAGTTTAGGAGTTGCTCCTAGTGGCGCAACAGGTGGTAATTTGGTAAATGATTATTTTGCTGCCGGAGCTCAAGATAATGGTTCACAGTATTTCTCTAGTGCTGTACCTGCAACAAACACAAGTGTTGAAACTCAAGGTGGCGATGGAGCCTATACCATGTTCGATCAAGGTGCTGATAAATATTACATTACCAATTATATTTACAATCAAAGCATTAACCGTAGAACAACTGCTGGCGCAGTAAAAAGTATCAATTCAGAAACAACTGACAATGGTGCGTTTATTAGCCCAATGGCTTTAGATTCTAGTTTAGACATCTTATATTCTGACTATACAACCACTGCAAATGTTTATGGGGTTAGGAGATATACAAATGTTGGATTAACTGGAACAGTTGCAAAAGCAGTACTAACAAATGCACTTTTAACAGGTTCACCAACAGCTATTACGGTTTCTAAATATACTACAGCGACATCTACACTATTAGTAGGTACTAGAAATAATAAATTATTAAGAGTTACTGGCGCTAATGCTGTTGCTCCAGTACCTGTTTGGGCCGACATTACAGGGTCTGGTTTTGTAGGAAGTGTTTCTGATGTTGAATTTGGAGCTTCAAACAGTGAAATCCTTGTTACTTTCGGTAACTATGGTGTTGTAAATATTTGGTATAGCTCAGATGCCGGTGTAACTTGGCAAAACAAAGAAGGAAATTTACCAGACCTTCCCGTTAAATGTATTTTACGAAATCCTTTAAATACAAATGAGGTTATTATTGGTACCGAATTAGGTGTTTGGTACACCAATACTTTCAACAATGCATCTCCTGTATGGAATCAATCTTATAATGGAATGAGTAATGTTAAAGTTACTGATTTAGATTTAAGAAATGACAACGCAGTTTATGCTGCTACTTACGGGCGAGGGATTTTTTCTGGAGTATTTACTACAGCTATTCTTTCTACAAAAGAGAATGATATTGTTTCTAATTCATTTAAAGTTTACCCAACTGTGAACAACGGAAATGTAACTATCCTGTCTAGTCAATATTTTGGTCAAACAAAATTAAACTTATTTGATATTTCGGGTAAAAATGTATTTTCAAATACAATTAATTTAGATGGCTCTGAGCAAAAAATTAACTTAGGTAATTTGAGTTCAGGAAATTATATCTTGAAAATTTCAGGTGAAAACTTCGAAGGAACTAAGAAATTAGTTATCGAATAACACGATAAAAACCAAACTAAAAGCGTTCACAAATTGTGAACGCTTTTTTTATAAAATAGAATCAAATAATTCAATCAAACTATCTTGATCAATCTTACAAATCTTTTGAAGCTCTAATATAGATCCCTGCTCTATAAAATTATCTGGAATTCCTAAATTTTTAATTAAGATATTGAATTTGTTACTATTTGAAAATTGATTAACAATACTCCCAAAACCTCCAATTATCGTACCTTCCTCTACAGTTATGATTTTTTTATATTTCATAAAAATCTCTTTAAGTAAAACTTCATCCAGAGGTTTTACAAAAGGAAAATGATAATGGGAGAATAAATCAGAATTTTTAATTTTAGCAAGAGCTTCAATAACATTATTTCCAATAGTTCCTGTAGATAAAACAGCAATTTTAAAACCTTTTTTTAATTGAATTCCTTTACCTATTTCAACCTGTTCAAATGGTAATTGCCAATTTTGAATTACTCCACGACCTCGTGGATAACGAATCGCAATTGGATGGTTTAATCCTAATTGTGCAGTGAACATAATATTTCGCAATTCAATTTCGTTTATTGGCGCATAGATAATCATATTTGGGATACAATTTAAATAGGCAATATCGAAAACACCGTGATGTGTTGCACCATCTTCACCAACCAGTCCTGCCCTATCCAAACAAAAAATGACTGGTAAATTTTGCAATGCAACATCATGAATAATTTGATCATATGCTCTTTGCATAAATGTGGAATAAATATTACAAAAAACCACCATTTCCTGTGTTGCCATTCCTGCAGATAAAGTCACAGCGTGTTGCTCTGCAATTCCAACATCAAAAGCACGTTTTGGAAAAGCTTCCATCATAAATTTCATCGATGAACCCGATGGCATAGCAGGCGTAATTCCTATTATTTTTTCGTTTTGTTGCGCTAGTTCTACTAAAGTTAATCCAAAAACATCTTGAAATTTTGTTGGTAGATTTTCTTCAATTTTGAGAAGTATTTCGCCAGTAATAGCATCAAATTTACCTGGCGCATGATATTTTACCTGATCTTCTTCGGCTAGCAGTAAACCTTTTCCTTTGGTTGTAATTATGTGAAGGAATTTTGGTCCTTTTATATTTTGCAATCGCTTCAATTCTTTGACAACTGCAAAAATATCATGACCGTCTATTGGTCCTGAATAATCAAAATTCAAGGACTTAATCATGTTGTTATCTTTGTGATTCTTCCCTTCTTTTACAGCTGTGAGATAATCTTTAAGCGCTCCAACACTTGGATCAATTCCAATAGCATTGTCATTAAGAATTACTAGTAAATTCGCATCCGTTACTCCCGCATGGTTTAAACCTTCGAAAGCCATTCCTGAAGCAATTGAAGCATCTCCGATAACCGCAATGTGTTGTTTGTTAAAATCTCCGTTAATATTAGAGGCAATCGCCATTCCCAATGCAGCAGAAATTGAAGTCGATGAATGACCTACACCAAATGCGTCATAAATACTTTCGCTTCGTTTGGGAAAACCAGAAATACCGCCTAATTTACGATTGGTATGAAAATTTTCTCTTCGCCCAGTTAATATTTTATGTCCATAAGCTTGATGACCTACGTCCCAAATCAATAAATCTTCGGGCGTATTAAATATATAATGCAAAGCAATTGTAAGCTCGACAACTCCGAGGCTTGCGCCCAAATGCCCCTCGTTTTTTGAAACAACATCGATTATAAAATCACGCAATTCTTGGGCAACTTGTGGTAATTGATTTATATCTAACCGACGTAAATCCTTTGGATTATTTATATTTTGAAGTAAATTATCAGACATAAAGCAAATGTACAAATTGAATTCTTATTTTTGCTTTATGGAAAACATTTTCACTGACGAATATTTTATGAAAAAAGCTTTACAAGAAGCATATATAGCTTTTGATAAAGATGAAATTCCTGTGGGCGCCATTGTGGTAACAAACAATCGAATAATTGCTAAAAGTCACAATCTAACTGAATTATTAAATGATGTTACCGCTCATGCAGAAATGCAAGCCATAACAGCGTCGGCAAATTTTTTGGGAGGAAAATATTTAACCAACTGTACTTTATATGTTACAATCGAGCCTTGCCAAATGTGTGCAGGCGCTTTATATTGGAGCCAAATTTCCAAAATCGTTTTTGGTGCAAGTGATACACAACGTGGATTTACTAAAATGGGAACTCAATTACACCCTAAAACTATTGTAGTTAGTGGTGTTTTAGAAGAAGAATGTTCAAGTTTAATGAAGGGATTTTTTAGAAAAAAAAGATAAAAAAAACCGCTTCATATGAAACGGTTAGTTTTTCGGTATGCCAAAAAATAATTTATTATCCTTCGATAACTACTACTTGAGCAGCTACTCTACCTTTTCTTCCTTCTTCTTCTTCGTAAGAAACTTTGTCTCCTTCTCTTAACTCTTCAGCTTTAATACCTGAAGCGTGTACGAAAATGTCTTTTCCTGTTTCGTC
>NZ_JAYURN010000103.1:0-12045 GCF_043756175.1 Flavobacterium sp. | reverse complement strand
ACTGGCTTGGACCTACACCGTCTATAGGTGAAATTTTTCCTCCTAAAACGTGATAAATTCCACGAAATTGACCAGTATTTTCGATAGCCATTACATCGCGAACATCTTCTACCACACAAACGATTTGATGATTCCTATTATGATTTGAGCAAATTTCGCACACAGCAACATCGGAAATGTTATGACAGTTTGCACAAAATCTAATTTCCTCACGCATAGTAAGTAACGATTGTGCCAAGAAAGTTGTTCGCTCTTTAGGTTGCTTTAGCAAATGCAAAACCAGTCGCAATGCCGTTCGCTTACCTATTCCTGGCAATTGCGCCATTTCGTTTACTGCTTTTTCTAATAGTTTTGATGAAAATTCCATATAACAAAAGTAAGCATTTTGTTTATTTGGTTATGCGGTTATTTGTTAGTTTCAAGAAATCCTCTAAATAACCGCATAACCAAATAACCGATTAAACATTTTTTTGTATTTTGCGGCAAATAAAATTTACAAAATGACACCATTTGCAATCCTATTCCTTATTGTAATTTACTTCGGAATCTTATTTATTATTTCTCATGTTGTGAGCAAAAAAGATAGCGGTAATGAAGCCTTTTTTAAAGCCAACAAAAACTCAAAATGGTATCTTGTTGCCTTCGGAATGATAGGAACCGCATTGTCCGGCGTAACATTTATATCAGTTCCAGGCGAAGTAGGAAATCCCGATTTGCAATTCAAATATTTTCAGTTTGTTTTAGGAAATGCGATTGGATTTATCATCATTGCAAAAGTATTGCTTCCGTTGTATTACCGTATGAATCTAACCTCGATTTACGGATATATAGAACAACGATTGGGCGTGGTTAGTTACAAAACCGCTGCCACTATTTTCTTAATAAGTCGAACAATTGGATCTTCTTTTAGATTATATCTAGTCGTTATCGTTTTGCAACGTTATGTGTTCGATTATTATGGTGTTCCGTTTACATTTACAGTAATGATGTCGTTATTATTAATCTTTGCATACACCTATCGTGGCGGACTAAAAACGATAATTATTACTGATACCTTACAAACATTTTTCTTAGTATTATCAGTTTTCTTGACTATATTTTTTATTTGCAGAAGTTTAGATTTAAGCATTTTTACCGCTTTTGAAGAAGTAAAAAATAGTAATTATTCTAAAATATTTTTCTTTGATGATTATAACAAAGGCAACTATTTCTGGAAACAAATTCTAGGTGGAATATTCGTAACTATTGCTATGGTAGGTTTAGATCAAGATTTGATGCAAAAGAATTTGAGTTGCAAAAACATTGGAGAAGCACAAAAAAACATGTTCACTTTTACAGGGATTTTTGTCATTATTAATATATTTTTCTTGAGCGTTGGAGCTTTACTTTACATGTTTGCAGAGAAAAACGGAATACAAGTTCCTATGGTTGACGGCGTTGCGAGAACCGACTTTTTGTTTCCAGAAATCGCATTAAAATCTTTGGGATTAATTCCTGCAATAGTATTTTTGTTGGGACTCACAGCTGCAACTTTTGCAACAACCGATTCAGCATTAACAGCACTAACAACTTCTTTTTGTGTCGATTTTTTAGGAATGGATAAAACCGAAAACTTAAACAAACCTAATATTGTAAGAACACGACATTTAGTTCATATTGGATTTTCGTTTTTAATGTTTTTAGTCATTGTAATTTTCAACTCTGTAAATGATGCTTCAGTGGTGAAAATGATTTTTAAAATCGCTTCGTATACTTATGGCCCACTTTTAGGATTGTACGCTTTTGGATTGTTTGTAAAATCGAAAACGGTCAATGACAAACTGGTTCCTTTTATTTGTTTAATCTCACCTGCCATTTGTTATTTTATAAGTACAAACTCGGCAAAATTATTTGGCGATTATGTGATAGATAATGAACTAATTATTATAAATGGATTAATCACGTTTATTGGATTATTATCAATTAGCAAACCTGCAACTAAGGAAACTAGGTTTTAAATAAAAACACCTGTCAGATTTTGAAAACCTGACAGGTGTTTTTATTCTCCAAAGGAAAAATGATTTACTAATTAATCCGATTAATTGAAAATCCCATCCATTTTTCTTGGGTAGATTACTTCACTTATTTTTTGTTTTAAGTGGAGTTCTGTGAAATACGTTTGGAATGAAAGCTAGAATATGATTTACAAATATGTATAAATTATTTGCTCTTAATATTGATTCGTCGCCAATAAAACCAATGTACAAGATTCCTCAACTTTAATCCCATTTGCTTTTAACAACTGATAAAATTCTGGATTTTCGGTTCCTGGATTAAAAATGACACGTTTGGGTTTGGTTTCTAATATATAGTTATAATAATCACGCTGACGAGTTGGATTCAGATATAGTGTCACAGTGTGAATACTTGCCAATGGAATGTTTTTAGTTCTAATATTTATTCCTGCAACTTCTCCAGCATTTTGACCAATGGCAATTACTGAATGACCTTTTTCGACCAACATGGTTACTGCCTTAAATGCGTATCTATCTGGTTTTGTTGAAGCACCAAGTACCAACGTTTTTTTATTGCTCATTATATATATTTTTTTTACAAAAGTACTCAAAATTGTGGCTTTCCCTAAAAATATATACCTTTATACAATATTGATGTTTTCGTAATAAGCGAAAAAATATAACCAATTACTTTTACAAAAAAACCATGGAGTTATTTATCTATCTATTCTTCGCCTTATTTTCGGTACTAAACCCAATAGGAACAATCCCTATTTTCGTAGGACTTACACAACATGACGAGAAAAAAGAGCGTTCTAGAATCTCGCTTTGGACATCGATAAATGTTTGTATTATTTTGATAATTTCGTTTTTTGTAGGTCAATATATTCTTTCCTTTTTCGGAATTACTATAAATGCCTTGCGAATCACTGGCGGAATTATAATTGCGAGTTCTGGTTTTTCGTTACTTTCTGGAAAATTTAGCAAAAAAAGAGGTATTGGTAAAAAAGTAAAAACTGATGTTGAAAACAGAAATGACATTGCACTTACACCGCTTGCCATGCCAATGCTTGCTGGGCCAGGCTCTATGTCGCTACTTATTGCCTTTTATCAAGAACACCATACAAACAATGAAATGATTATCTCATCGGCAGCAATTATAGCGGTATCGGTTAGCATTTATTTGGTTTTAAGAAGCGCACATTATCTTTCTAAAATACTAGGTGCTTCAGGAATTGTAGCAATTTCTAGAATTGTAGGATTCTTAACTATTGCAATTGGGGTTCAATACATTATTAGTTCTATATTGAGTATTGTGAGAGGAATATGAATGAATTGTAAATTATGAATTATAAATATCAGATAATTCATAATTTACAAATTCATAATTAAACTAATCTTCTGTTGGAAGGAAAATTTCCGCCATCATACAACGAGCGCTTCCACCACCACAAGCTTCGATAGTATCTAAACTTGAACTTAAGATTGTGATATGTTCTTCTAGTTGCGCCACTTGTTTTTTAGTTAAACTTTTGTATGCCGATGCGCTCATAACCAAATAACGACGTTCATCAGTTCCTTGCAATTCAAGCATATTTCCTGCAAAATTATTCATCTGATCTTCTGAGATTAGAATAATTTCTTTTCCGTCAGATTTCAAACTATCTAGAACCATTTTTCGCTCTTTTTTATCATCGATACAATCTGCACAAATAACGGCAAAAGTATCGGCAACACACATCATTACATTGGTATGATAGATGAGTTTTCTTTCATTTCCTACTGTTTGAAAAGCTTCGAAAATAACAGGTGTATATTCGAAATCCTCGCAGAATTCGATAAATAATTCTTCGTCAGCACGAGGCGAAAGCGCACAATACGCTTTGTCATTTTCTCTATCTAAAACGACGCTTCCAGTTCCTTCTAAGAAAAAACCATCTTCTTCTGCCGAAGAATAATCCATGATTTCATTAACCACAAAACCTTTGTCTTCAAGAATATCTAAAATTTCTTCACGACGTTCTAATCTTCTGTTTTCGGCAAACATAGGATACAAAGCCACATCTCCACTTTCGTGAAAAGAAATCCAGTTGTTAGGAAAAATAGAATCTGGCGTACTTGGTTCTAATGTATCATCGACTACTGTAACATCGACTCCAACCATTCGTAATTTATTTACGAAAGTGTCAAATTCTTCTTGTGCTTTAGTATTTACCGTTTCTGGCGACAAACCATCAATCACTTTTTGGTAATAATTATTTACCGTCGTTTGTTCATTCATACGAAACGCTACTGGGCGAATCATTAGTATAGAATTTGTAGTTTGTTTCACAGAATTATGATTTAATAGTTTGTGTTATTGCTTCAACAATATCAAGTGTTATTTCGGCCATTGTATTTTCTTTTTCGTCAAGACATGGATTTACTTCAACCACTTCAATACAAATCGTTTTTGAGTTTTGTGCCAATGCAATTAATATTTCTTTGGCTTCTTGTGGCGTTAATCCATCATCGACAGGAGTTCCTGTTCCGTGTGACGTTAAATCTGGATCCATAGAATCTACATCAAAAGAAACATAAATTATATCGCAATCTTTGAGTCTTTCGTTAACAATTTTAATAATTTCAGCAACTCCTTTAGAACGGACTTCAGATACCTGGCAATTCTTAATCTTCAAACGATCCATTATAGAATTCTCTTGAGCTTCAGTATCGCGAACACCAATATAAACAATATCTTCTGGATTCACTTTTGGGGTGATCTTTCCAACTTGTTTGAGTTGATTCCAAAACGAAATCGTTTCTTGATCTACTTCATTGGTTTTACATTCGAGATTGTCAATATTTAAGGCCGTTGCCAAAGGCATGCCATGCATGTTTCCAGACGGCGTGGTATAAGGCGTATGAATATCGGCGTGTGCATCAATCCAAACTACCCCTAATCTTTTTTGTGGGAAAGCTGATTTTACACCAGCAATTGTACCACCTGCGGAACCATGATCTGCTGCCAATAAAAATGGGAACAAATTATTATTTAAAATCGCAGATACTTTATCATTCAACTCATTATAAACATTCAGCAATCCGTCGATTCGTTTTCCAAATGGAAATGAAGTAGGCTTATCTAAAAAATTATTAACGTTTAATATTTTTTGAACTTCGTTCTCTCCAAAAATATAGCTTCCTTTTTTTCTGGCTGCTGTCATTATTGCATCAGGCCCTAAAGAAGCACCTCTTGTCCCTGCGGTTATTTCTGATTTATTGATTAAAAAAACAACGTTCTTACTCATAAAGTATTTATTTGAAATGCAGATTTAGATAAAAACCTATCTCTTACAACCTATTTGATTATTAGCAAATATAAAAAAAGCTTCCCGATTATGAGAAGCTTTTCGTTTAAATTATTAAGAAATTATCGTTTTTCTACAGGAACAAAATCTCTTAAGGGATGACCTGTATATACTTGACGAGGACGACCAATTGGTTCTTTGTTTTCACGCATTTCTTTCCATTGTGCTATCCAACCTGGAAGACGACCAATTGCGAATAATACTGTAAACATATCTGTAGGAATTCCTAAAGCTCGGTATATAATTCCTGAATAGAAATCGACGTTTGGATATAATTTTCTTGACACAAAATACTCATCTACTAAGGCTGATTCTTCTAATTTTTTTGCAATTTGAAGAATTGGATCATCAACGCCTAAAGTTCTTAAAACTTCGTCGGCTGCTTGTTTGATGATTTTTGCTCTTGGATCAAAATTTTTGTATACTCTGTGTCCGAATCCCATCAAACGAAATTCGTCATTTTTATCTTTGGCTTTAGCCAAATATTTTTCGGCATCACCACCATCGTTTTGAATGTCTTGCAACATTTCTAACACTGCTTGGTTTGCTCCACCGTGAAGTGGACCCCAAAGTGCTGAAACTCCCGCTGATATTGAAGCAAATAATCCTGCATGAGATGAACCTACCATTCTTACTGTCGATGTAGAACAGTTTTGCTCATGATCTGCATGAAGTATAAATAATTTATCTAATGCTGCTACTACAACTGGATTTGCAGCATAAGGCCCAGTAGGCAATCTAAACATTAATTGCATAAAATTCTCTACATATCCGATGGTATTATCATAATAATTTAGAGGATAACCCATGCTTTTTCTAAATGTCCATGTAGCAAGAACCAGGAATTTACCCATAGTTTTGCAAACAGCTTCATACATTTCTTTTTCGTTTTCTACATTAACCACTTTTGGGTTAAATGCTGTTAAAGCACTTGTTAGGGAAGACAAAACACCCATTGGATGAGCTGTTTTTGGAAAACCATCGATGATGTTTTTCATTTCTTCATTTACCAAAGTATATTTACGAATATTATTTTCAAATCTTTCTAATTCTGCTTTTGTAGGTAATTCGCCAAAAATTACCAAGTAAGAAACTTCAAGAAAATCTGCTTTATCAGCTAAATCTTCGATTGAGTACCCTCTGTAACGAAGGATTCCTTCTTCTCCGTCTAGGAATGTTATTTCTGATTTACAAACTCCTGAGTTTTTGTAACCAGGATCCATAGTAATGACTCCTGTTAAGTCTCTTAGTTTACTAATATCTATAGCTACTTCATTTTCACTTCCTGTTATTGTTGGAAATTCATACTTTTTGCCATCAATTTCTATTGTTGCTGTATTTGACATAATATAATTTGGGAATTTATCTAAAATATTTAATTTAACAAAGCTATGAAATTCCTTACTAATTAAAAAAGATTTCATGTATCGTTTTAGTTAAATAATTGGTAAAAGCTATTTTATTATAAAAACGAAGGCTTGATTAGTCTGTTTTGGGTGTATTTATATGGAATATTGAAAGGAATTTATTTTATTTTGCAATACATAAGTCAAATCAGTTAGTTTAAGTTTTCTGTTTTTCTCTCACCTCGCTAAGACGTAGAGTCTAAATTACATTAAAAATCAGGTCTTTTTATTAAAAACTTTAATTCGTATAAGTTTTTAATAATGAATATTTAATTTTAATTTTTGTTTCTAAATTGACTGTTACTTTCTAGCCCCGAGTGAAGCGGAAAGCTACGAAATTAAAAAAACTAATTTTTCTTGCAACAACAGAGCGACCAAAGGAAGCTCCTGTTGTTGTTTAGAAAAACAGTTTTTTTGAATGAGTACTTGAAGCGAAAAGCGGGATTTGCTTCAAATTAAAATAAATTTATTTTTTGAATGCTCTATTACCGGGGAAATAAGCAACATCATTTAACTCTTCTTCGATACGCAATAATTGGTTGTATTTTGCCATACGGTCAGAACGAGAAGCTGAACCTGTTTTTATTTGACCACAGTTTAATGCTACTGCCAAATCGGCAATAGTACTATCTTCGGTTTCGCCAGAACGGTGGGACATTACAGATGTATATCCTGCATTATGCGCCATATTTACAGCTGCAATAGTTTCGGTTAATGTTCCTATCTGGTTTACTTTTACAAGAATAGAATTTGCAATTCCTTCATTGATTCCACGTGACAAACGAGTTACATTGGTTACAAATAAATCGTCGCCAACTAATTGTGTTTTGTTTCCGATTTTTTCAGTTAGATATTTCCAACCTTTCCAATCGTCTTCGTACATTCCGTCTTCGATAGAAATAATTGGATATTTTGAAGCCAATTCGGCTAAATAATCTGCTTGTTCTTCTGATGTTCTGATTTTTCCTGTTGCTCCTTCGAACTTTGTATAATCGTATTTCCCGTCTACATAAAACTCTGAAGCGGCACAGTCTAAAGCAATCATAATATCGTCGCCAAAAGTATATCCTGCACTTTCGACTGCTTTTTTAATTGTATCTAGAGCATCTTCGGTTCCGCCAGCTAAATTAGGCGCAAAACCACCTTCATCACCTACTGCTGTAGATAAACCTCTGTCATGCAAAACTTTTTTCAAGTGATGAAAAATTTCTGTTCCCATTTGCATCGCTTGTGTAAATGAAGTTGCAGACACTGGTATAATCATAAATTCTTGAAACGCAATTGGCGCATCAGAATGTGAACCACCGTTGATGATATTCATCATAGGAACTGGTAATGTGTTAGCAGAAACACCACCAATATATCTGTATAATGGCAATCCTAATTCGTTTGCCGCTGCTTTTGCTGCTGCTAAAGAAACACCAAGAATTGCATTTGCTCCTAGATTTGATTTATTAGGCGTTCCGTCTAAATCGATCATCATTTTATCGATTAGATTTTGCTCGAAAACAGAAGTTCCAAGTAATTCGGCTGCGATTATCGAGTTTACATTTTCTACGGCTTTTAAAACGCCTTTTCCTAGATATGCTTTTCCTCCATCACGCAATTCCATCGCTTCGTGTTCACCAGTTGAAGCTCCAGAAGGAACTGCAGCGCGTCCTAAAACACCATTTTCGGTTACTACATCAACCTCGATAGTTGGATTTCCTCTTGAGTCGAAAATTTGTCTTGCGTGAATTTTTATAATTATGCTCATTATAATTTTAGATTTATGATTTTAGACTTTAGATTACAAATATAATTTAGTTTTTTGAAAGTTTTATATTTTCGATAAAATCATCAAACAAGTAACTAGAGTCGTGTGGCCCAGGACTTGCCTCTGGATGATATTGTACCGAGAAACAGTTTTTCCTTTTCATACGCATTCCCGCTACAGTCAAGTCATTAACATGTAAATGGGTGATTTCTAAATCAGGATGATTGTCTAATTCTTCTTTGTTGACAGCGAATCCGTGATTTTGAGAAGTTATTTCGCCTTTACCTGTTACTAGATTTTTAACAGGATGATTTATTCCTCTATGTCCGTTGAACATTTTATATGTTGAAACGCCATTTGCTAATGCAATTACTTGGTGGCCCAAACAGATTCCGAAAAGTGGATTGTTATTTGAAATAATTTCTTTAGCAACTGAGATTGCACTTTCTAAAGGATCTGGATCTCCAGGCCCGTTAGACAAGAAATAACCATCTGGATTAAACGCTTTTAAGTCCTCATACTTTGCATCGTACGGAAACACTTTGACGTAGCAATCTCTTTTGGCTAAATTGCGAAGTATATTAGTTTTAATTCCTAAATCTAATGCCGAGATTTTATATTTTGCAGTTTCATTTCCATAAAAATATGGTTCTTTAGTAGAAACTTTGGACGCCAACTCTAACCCTTTCATATCTGGAATTTGAGCCAATTGTTTTTTAAGTTCCTCTATTGAAGTTCCGTCGGTTGAAATGACAGAGTTCATAGCTCCATTATCACGAATATAACTCACAAGAGCTCTAGTATCGACATCGGAAATACAAACTAAATTTTGTTTTTTGAAATAATCTAATAAATTACTTTCTGAATCTGGACGAGAATGAAAATCAGAAAAATTTTTGCAAACTAATCCCGAAATCATGATTCTATCTGATTCTATTTCATCCTTATTGACACCGTAGTTTCCTATGTGTGCATTGGTAGCGACCATAATTTGTCCGAAATAAGATGGATCAGTAAATATTTCTTGGTAACCTGTTGTTCCAGTATTGAAACATACTTCTCCAAATGTAGTTCCACTTATTCCTATTGATTTACCGTGAAAAATTGTTCCGTCACTTAGTAGTAAAATTGCTGCTTGTTTTGTTGTGTGTTGCATTGTGTTATATTGTTGTGGTACAAAAATAATTTAAAAAAAGGATAAACTATAAAGTTTATCCTTAATTTTTTATAACTTAAAAAACATTAAAGGGAATCATAATATTTAAATATTTCACATAAATCTTTTTCCGATGAAAATTTCAAATTCGAATCGGAAGCATATTTATCAACTAATTTTGATTTATCTCCAAATAATTTTAATATTGATTTCTTTTTTAAATATATTTCATGAAATTCATTATTTATAACTTTGAAGAAGTATACCTGTTTTTTCTCGTATCTAGATTTAGGTTTCTCTTGAGTTAAAGGATTTAATGTTCCATTAATCAAAAACAATTTAAAATCTTTGATAAATACAATTTTATTTGAACTATAGAGTTCTAGACAAAGTTCCTTTTTTTCTTGTATTGTATAAAATACGTATTTTTCTTCACCACGTTTTATAAAACTTATTGTTTTAAGATCATATTGAAAAACAGAATCTTTAGAAATTTTAGATTCTAATACTTTAGATCTAATGTTATAATTCAAATTATGTGTTGGATAATACTTCATTTCATCGGTAAAAATTTTAAAAACACCATCCCATTCTTCAAATAAATAGGAAGAACCTTCAATAGTATTATCAATAGTTGATCCTTTAACCCACATTCCACTACCACCGCTTTCAAATTGTTGAAAGCCTCCTTCTTTAGTGCCAAAATTTTGCCCAAAAACGAAAGTTGAAAGAGTTAATAAAAAAAAACATACAAATTTTTTCATAATTTTAATATTTAATAGATGTAAAAAAAAAGGATAAACTAGTAAAAGTTTATCCTTAATATTTATGAACTGAATGTCATATTATTCTGCACTATCAGTAGCTTCTTCAGTAGTTTCAGCTGCAGCATCAGTAGTTGGTTCAGCTTTTTTAGCTTTTCCACCACGACGGCTTTTAGTTTTCACTTCTTCTTTCTTACCACCGTTGTATAGTTCGTTGAAATCTACTAATTCGATCATTGCCATATCAGCATTATCTCCTAAACGATTACCTAATTTGATAATACGTGTGTATCCTCCTGGACGATCACCTACTTTAGCTGCTACGTCTCTGAATAAGTCAGTTACTGCATATTTGCTACGTAAGTAAGCGAAACATATACGACGATTGTGAGTTGTATCGTCTTTAGATTTTGTTATAAGCGGCTCAACAAATTGTTTAAGTGCTTTTGCTTTAGCAACAGTAGTGTTAATACGTTTGTGCTCGATTAGAGAACAAGCCATATTTGCAAGCATTGCTGCTCTGTGACCTTTTTGTCTGCTTAAGTGATTGAATTTTTTTCCGTGTCTCATGACCTATTTTTTTAAACCTTCATCTTGCTTCAATCCTCTTTGGAGAGCAAAATATGAAGTAATTTATTCTTTATCTAATTTGTATTTCGCTAAATCCATTCCGAAGGTTAAATTTTTAATAGCTACTAGTTCGTCTAGTTCTGTTAAAGATTTTTTACCAAAATTACGGAATTTCATTAAGTCATTTTTGTTGAATGATACTAAGTCTCCCAATGTATCAACTTCAGCTGCTTTTAAGCAATTTAATGCTCTTACAGAAAGATCCATATCAACAAGCTTAGTTTTAAGCAATTGTCTCATGTGTAATGACTCTTCGTCATAAGATTCTGTTTGAGCTATTTCATCAGCTTCAAGTGTAATTCTTTCGTCAGAAAACAACATGAAATGGTGAATTAATACTTTTGCAGCTTCAGTAAGGGCATCTTTTGGATTAATTGATCCGTCAGTTTTTATTTCAAAAACTAATTTTTCATAATCTGTTTTTTGCTCAACACGGAAGTTTTCAATAGCATACTTCACATTCTTTACAGGTGTAAAGATAGAATCGGTAAAAATAGTACCAATTGCAGCATTTTGTTTTTTGTTTTCCTCAGCTGGAACGTATCCTCTACCTTTTTCGATAGTCATTTCCATGTTAAGGTTCACTTTACTGTCCAAGTTACAAATTACAAGGTCTGGATTTAATACTTGAAAACCAGAAATATATTTTTGGAAATCACCAGCAGTAATTTGATTTTTTCCTGAGATTGCAAGTGTAACAGATTCGTTATCGATATCTTCAATTTGACGTTTGAAACGTACTTGTTTTAGATTAAGGATAATTTCTGTAACATCTTCAACAACTCCAGAAATAGTTGAGAATTCGTGATCTACACCTTCTATACGGATAGATGTGATTGCGTAACCTTCTAAAGCAGAAAGTAAAACTCTTCTAAGTGCGTTACCAACTGTCAATCCGTAACCAGGTTCTAAAGGTCTGAATTCAAACTTACCTTCAAAATCGGTTGAATCGATCATGATAACTTTATCGGGCTTCTGAAAATTAAATA
>NZ_JAYURN010000102.1:0-37978 GCF_043756175.1 Flavobacterium sp. | reverse complement strand
TGGGAAAGCCTAGATGGTAAGCCGGTTTTGCTAAAAAACAAAATTACAGTTTTGGGATTCGTAGGTAATGATGTTTTAAAAAACGAAGAAAATCTATTTAATCTGAATCAGAAAATATACGGAAAATACGAAGGCTTTGATGACTTTCAGTTGGTAATGATAGCCCAAGAGGGTTCTGAACAACAAGTTAAAAATTTATTAGAAAAGCTTTCAAGATTCTCGGATGACTTAACGGGTTGGAAGTTTGTTTTTGCCAAACAAAATGAGATTCAATCTTATTATGATTCATTTAAATTACTCGATCATCTTAATGAAAATGGTAGTACAACAAAGGTTATTATTATAGATAAAGATAAAAACCATCGCGGGCGAAAAGGAAAAAATAAAGACGGAAAAAACGAATACAAGGAAAGTTATAACACAAATTCTGCTGCCGATTTGCATAACGACATGTCCGATGATGTGAAAATCATGCTCAGAGAATATCGATTGGCTTTGAAGAGGAATAAGAATCAAGAAGATTTTCGTTTACACGTAAAAAAATAAATAATGAAAAACAAATCATATATAGGTACCGCTTTTATTATTCTAGTTTTTGGGATTTATTTTGTTCCTAAAATTATAGACAAAATAAAAAATGAAGACATTGTAAAAGGTGATAGATTAAATATTGAAGGGACTACAACATCGAACAAAAGTGATTTGATAACTATTGGCAAAGCCCCAAAGTTCTCATTAACAAACCAAGAAGAAGTAACAATATCTGACGAAAGCTATAAAGGAAAAGTATATGTTGTCGAGTTTTTCTTTTCTACTTGTCCGTCAATTTGTCCAATTATGAATAGAAACATGAAATTAGTTCAGGAAGCATTTGCTTCAAATACTAATTTCGGAATTGCTTCAATAACCATAAATCCATTTAATGACACGCCGGCAGTACTAAAAAAACATGCCGAAATGATAAATGCAAAAGGAGTAAACTGGCATTTTCTTACTGGTGATAAAGCTAAGATTTTCGAAATTGCAAACAAAGGTTTTAACCTATTTGCTGGAGAAAATAAAAAAGTAAATGGAGGATTCGAACATTCTGGTTTTTTTGCGTTAATAGATAAAAATGGAGATATTCGTTGTCGAAAAGATGAATTTGGCAATCCAATTATCTATTACGATGGGCTGGAAGAAAAAGGAGTAAAAGCAATAAAACAAGATATTACTAAATTATTAGCAGAATAAAAATGGAAAACAAGATTTCAGAAAAAAAGTACAATGTTTGGATTACTATATTATCAATTGCGATTCCACTTGTGGTAGCCATTTTGTTTAAAGTAAAACTAAGAGATTTAGGTTTCGATGTAAAACCATTGTCATTCTTACCACCTGTTTACGCCACAATTAATGGGATTACAGCCATAGTCTTAGTTTGGGCAGTTATTTCTATCAAAAAGGGAAAACGAAAATTACACGAGAATCTTATGAAAACTGCTATTGCACTTTCGTTGGTGTTTTTAGGAATGTATGTGGCGTATCACATGACATCGGAATCGACAAAATATGGCGGAGAAGGTATTTTGAAATCAGTTTACTTTTTTATATTGATTACTCACATTATACTATCAATAGTGACTATTCCTTTGGTTTTAATTACTTATGTTCGTGCATTGGCAGAAAAATTTGACAAACACAAGAAAATAGCAAAAATTACTTTTCCTGTTTGGTTGTATGTTGCCGTTACAGGCGTTATTGTTTATTTAATGATTTCTCCTTATTATGTTAATTAGAGTCGAAAGTCGAAAGTCGAAAGTCGAAAGAAAAAAAAAGAATAATAAGAAACAAGAAGTAAGAAGAAAGACTTCTCAAAATCTTGCTTCTTACTTCTTGCTTCTTATTATTAATTTCTATACTCTAAATTCACAAGCGCAATGTGCCATGTGTCGTGCATCGCTAGAAAGTACAGGAAACGTATCACAAGCAGAAGCGGTAAATGATGGTATAATATACCTAATGATTATTCCGTATGTTCTTGTGGGTCTTATTGCCTTTGCTGTTTATAGAATGTATAGGAAGAAGAATTAATTACATTCCATTTATATTTACTTTCACATTTCCAGTAATATTCAAAAAAGCAACTATAGCATTATTAGTCAATTGCACTTTTCCGAAAATAATATCGTTTAATTTACCGTTTACAAAAACGCCGGTCATGGGAGAATAGTTATTTAAGTATTTTAGGATATTTTGCTTCCCTTCTTCTAAATTTGGTTGTAAAGAGTAACGACAAGTGGCTCTTATTTTGTTTAATATTAAACCTTGTGCAAACCAGTTGGCAGTTTTCATGAGTTTGCTTTTGGTCTCTAAAGCATAATCTAAATTGTCAAAAAATAATTCTTTAGTTTCTGCATTATATTGCGGGAAACCAGATAAATAAATGCGACCATTTAAGCTTCCAAGCATATCTAGTGCAATAACCATTTTGCCTTGTTTGTGCCAAATTTCTACATTTTGAATCGTTACTTTTCGTTTTCCTGAGCCAAATTCTTTTCCTTTAAAATTAGCCGTCATTACCCTTGAAGCATCTTGATAAGTAGAAACTGCAGCAATATTTGCCACTACTTTTTCAGGTAAATTGGCAATGGGTTTCAATACCATCTTTTCTTTGAAGAAATTAGGTTTTGGCTTTTGTCCTATATAGGACTCCATTAAGCATTTAAGACCAACAGTCATTGAAACTGCGTTTTTTTCTAAAGTAGCTTCGGTGGCATATATTTCCTGCGGTGTTACTTTTAGCCAAGTCTGGTATGTTGGACTCATCTCGAATGGCTCGCTTGCTTTTTGCATCATTTCGAGAATATTAGATTTAAAATCGAGGGATTTTTCTAACGATTCATCAATAGTTTTTTCAATTTTATTTCTAAAAATTCGAATCGTTGGATTTACTAAATAAGTAACAGGAATCTCTTTTCCAGCAATTAAAATAGTTGGACTTTCTTGCCATTCAAAATCTTGTAATTCGGTGGTAGTGGTAATTTTCCAATTACTCATTTTTACATCACTTAAAAAAGTAATTGTTCCGTTTAGGTTTAATTCGCGAGTGTCATATAAATTAAGACCTAATGCAGATGTTCCGTATCTAACTTTTGCCCAGATTTTTAGAGGGACAATTGTTTTTAGCTTATTGTTTTCTTCCGAAATTAATATGGGAGCATTCTTCCAGATTTTCATTTCAGTTTTATCATCATCAATATTATGGTCGTCATAAATTAATCCTACTAAAGCTTTATTGGTTTGATTTTCAATATCCTTTAGTGTTAATGTTACTGGAAAACTAATATAAGAAGAAGTTATAGGATAAGTTATAGGTGTGGCTGCATCTGGCTCGGGTTTCATAAGCTCTATTTTTTGAGTTGTCGAACAACTGGTGTATAAAATCGACATTGTAAAAAACCCAATAATTCGCAAAATGTTTTTCATCAAAAAAAGTAATTTGAACAAATGTAAAGTTATTTTTTAATAAATTTCATTCATTAATTGTAACAAATTGTTAAAGCAAGAGTCTTATTGTAAATTTAATTTAGAAAAGGTTAAATTCGCTAATCATAAAACTTCCATATTGTATAAAATGCAAAATATAAAATACTCATTTTTAATAATTACAACATTGTTCTGTTCTTCTGTTTCTTTTAGTCAAGCCAAAAAATGGACACTTGAGGAATGTGTAACTTATGCTGTCGAGCATAATATTTCGATAAAACAAACTGCTTTAGATAAAGAGTTGGCAGATATTTCTAAAAAAGATGCAATAGGAAGGTTTCTTCCTTCTGTAAATGCACAAGCTTCTCACTCTTGGAATATTGGTTTAAACCAAAATATAACGACAGGTTTGTTAGAAAATCAAAC
The DNA here is from genome assembly GCF_043756175.1 of Flavobacterium sp. Lineage (GTDB taxonomy): Bacteria > Bacteroidota > Bacteroidia > Flavobacteriales > Flavobacteriaceae > Flavobacterium. The sequence goes on along the minus strand of NZ_JAYURN010000102.1, from coordinate 34,084 downwards.
TACACAATTTACTTCAGCAGGATTAAATGTTGGTATAGATATTTATAAAGGTTTGCAAAACCAAAACCAGTTGCGAAAAGCAAATCTAAGTAGGATTGCTTCTCAATATCAACTAACAAAAATGCAAGAAGATGTTTCGTTAAATGTTGTAAATGCTTATTTGCAAATACTTTTTAATAAAGAAAATTTAAAAGTGCAACAGCAACAGTTGGTTTACAATAATAAACAATTAGAAAGAACTAGTGAACTAGTAGATGCAGGAGTAACACCTCGTGGAGATTTACTTGATGTAAAAGCTACAGTAGCAACGGATAATCAGCGACTTATTGCTGCAGAAAACGCCTTGTTTTTGTCTAAATTAAGTTTAGCACAATTATTACAAATTGATGATTTTCAAGAATTTGATATTGCAGATGCGGAAATTCCTGTTCAGGAAAGCACCATTTTAATGCAGGACCCAAAAATAATTTTTGATAAAGCAAAAGAAACTAGAACTGATTTAAAAATCGCCCAAACAAACGTGCAAATTGCCGAAAAGGATGTTAAAATTGCTCGTGGTGCTTACCAGCCAACATTACAAGGTTTTTATAGTTTTAGCACACGTGCAGGATATTCAAATAGAGTAGTAGGATTTACACCAAATACAAACAATCCGACATCTATAATTGGTTATGTAGACGGCACAAATCAAGCTGTTTTACAACCTAATTTTTCTACAGTATTAGGAAAACCAGATGCTGTTTTTAATCAGTTTAGTGATAATAAAGGACAAAGTTTTGGTTTGAATTTAAGTGTTCCAATTCTTAATGGTTTTTCAGCAAGAAACAATGTTGCTCGTTCAAAAATCGCATTAGATCGCTCAAAAATCTCATTGCAGCAACAAGAATTAGATTTAGAAAGAACAGTTTTTACAGCATATACCGATACAAAAGGATCCCAAAAAACGCATGAAGCAGCCGTTTCAACATTAGAGGCAAGACAGCAAGCATTCAGTTATGCAAAAGAAAGATATGAAGTAGGATTAATGAATGTTTTCGATTTCAATCAAGCCAAAACTTTATTTGTAAATGCACAATCGGAAGCTTTAAGAACTAAATACGATTATATTTTTAGAACTAAAATCTTAGAATTTTACTTCGGAATTCCAATTATTAAAAAACAATAAGTTATCATGACAAAAAAGACAAAATATATTTTATTAGGATTAGTTGTTGCCACAGTTATAGGTTTAATATATCTAAAAAAATCAGGTGCAATAGGAGATAGTAACAAAGGTAAAGAAGTTGAAATTTCGACAATAGAACAACGTACAGTGATAGAAACTGTTTCTGGAACTGGAAAAATTCAGCCTGAAATTGAAGTTAAAATTTCATCGGAAGTTTCGGGAGAGATTATTGCGCTTCCTATAAAAGAAGGACAAACTGTCAAAAAAGGAGACTTGTTAGTAAGAGTAAATCCAAAATTATACACACAAGGATTAAATCGTTCTCAAGCAGGATTGTCTAATACTAAAGCGGGTTTAAGTCAAACCGATGCGCAATTTAAAGAAGCAAAAGCAAGTTATGATAGAAGCAAAAAACTGTATGATAAAGGTATAATTTCCAGAGCAGAATGGGACAAATCTGTAGCGACTTATGACGGTGCTCAGGCAGCAAAACAAGCGGCATATTATAACGTGCAAAGTGCATCTGCTACTGTAAATGAATCTAGAGAAAATTTAGGAAAAACAGCAATTTATGCACCAGTTGACGGAACAATTTCTAAGCTTAATGTAGAATTAGGGGAACGTGTTTTAGGAACGCAACAAATGACAGGAACTGAAATGATGCGTGTTGCCGACTTGAATAATATGGAAGTAGAAGTAGATGTAAATGAAAATGATATTGTAAAAATCTCTATTGGAGATTCTGCAAAAGTTGAAGTGGATGCTTATTTAAAAAAAGAATTTAAAGGTATTGTAACAAGCATTTCAAATTCTGCCAGTACAGCTCTAACTGCAGATCAAGTGACTAATTTTAAAGTTAAAGTTAGAATTGTTAAAGAATCTTACCAAGATTTAATGGTTGGTAAACCAGCTAGTTTTTCACCATTCCGTCCAGGAATGACTGCAACAGTCGATATTATTACAACTCGTAAAGAAAATGTTGTAGCTGTCCCAATTAGTGCTGTTGTCATGAGAACCGATACCACTTCATCAAGAAAAGAGTATGTAGTTGAAGATGAAAATTCAGACAATTCAGAAGGAACTCCAGAAGTAAAAAACGAAAAAAGATATGAATGTGTTTTTGTTAAAGTGGGTGATAAAGTAAAGCTTCGCGTTGTAAACACAGGAATTCAAGATGATACTTATATAGAAGTGATTGGTTTAAAAAAAGGAGAAACTATAGTAACCGGACCTTATACAACAGTTACTAAAGAGCTAAATCCTGATGATGTAGTTTATGTAAAAACTAAAGAGCAAATTGCTGCCGAAAAGAAAAAAGAAAAGGATAGTAAAGATAGTTAAATAGATAAGCTCCAATTTTGGAGCTTTTTTTTGGATTTAAACTGTCTAACATAAATCAACTAAATGTTCTAAATGATTAAAGAATTATTTAAAATCTTAGACTGATTTGTTTTCATATATCATAATCTCTAACTTTGTAACTTTACTACTCAAAAAATGACATACATATTAAATATAGAAACTGCTACAAGAAACTGCTCCGTTGCTTTATCGCAAAACGGAAATGTTATTGCTTGTACAGAAATTGCTGAAGCGGGTTATTCTCACGCAGAAAAATTACATATTTTTATTGATGAAATTATAAATGAAAATAAACTTACTTTCAAAGACTTGTCAGCCATTGCTATTAGTCAAGGACCTGGTTCTTATACAGGTTTGCGCATAGGAGTTTCGGCAGCAAAAGGATTGTGTTATTCTTTAGATATTCCACTTATTGCGGTTGATACTTTAGAGATTTTGGCTAGAAAACTTAATGTCGAAAAAGGAATCATCATTTCTATGATTGACGCTAGAAGAATGGAATGTTATACAGCTATTTTTAATAACAAATACGAAAAGATAAGAGAGGTAAAGGCTGAGATTATCGATGACTATTCTTTTCAAGAAATTACCGAAACAATTCATTTTGTAGGTGATGGAGCTGTTAAATGCAAAGACATTTTAACTGATAAAAAATTCGTTTACCATGACGAAATAGAATTTCCATCGGCAATTGAAATGAGTAAAATTGCTTATGATAAATTCAAAAAAAACGACATCGTTGATGTCGCTTATTTTGAACCTTTTTATCTAAAAGACTTTATGATGACTGTTTCGTCAAAGTAATTAGTCTGCAACTTCATCTGCTGCTTTTTCTGAAGTCTCTGTAGTGAAATTGTTTGCTTTTTCCTTTACAGTTTCTACTGCATCATGAGCTATTACTTCAGCTTTATCAATTAAATCACCTGCTTTTTCTTTTACAGTCTCAACAACATTTTCTATTGTTTCTGCGGCTTGAGGTACATATTCTGTTACTTTTGCTTTTGCTTGTTCAGCAAAATCTTCTACTTTGTCCATTAGTGGTGCTGCGCTTTCTTTTGCTTTTGCAATTGCATCGTCAGCGAAATCTCCTGCTTGGTCAATTATTTCTTCTACTTTTTTTGAACCAAATATGTTCTTAAAAAAACTTGCTACTCCCATTTTGTTTTAATTTTAAGTTATTCCTGTAAAACTACATAATTTTGTTTAAATTATATTTTAAAATTGTTAAAAACTTCCTCAATTCTTTTATTTGGAAGTAAACAGGTTTTGTTTTGGCAAATGTAAAATAAGTTTTCGTTTTTGATAAATCGATTTTCTAAAAATGGTAAATCGGAACTTTTTGTTGTTCCAGCGGCAATAATGTGAGGTAAATATTCAGTATTTATTTTTTTAATATTTGCCAATGCATTGTCACCACAAATTGCAAGTTCTTTATTGTCTTCAGACAAATTCATCCATAAATTTAGCCAATTCGAATAAGCCGATGCATAATCCATATTAGGAATCATGTGATGCAACATTTGCAATGCTATTTTTTCATAATAACTATTGCTGAATAAAATACTCAAAACATATAAATTATTTGCCATCACTGAGTTGGAAGCTGGCATGACATTATCTTCGGTTTCGAAATGTTGCGCAATAAGCTGTGCCGAATTCCTAGAATTGAAAGCAAAAAACTCTTGTTTTTCGTCATAAAAATTATCAAAACAATAATCGGTTAATTGTTTCGCTTGATGCAAATAAGATTCTTCTAAAGTCGCTTGATATAAACTGATAAATGCATCGATTGTAAATGCATAATCTTCCAGAAAACCTTCAATAGTACTTTTGTTGTTTTTATAGGAACGATACAAAAAACCTTCTGGAGACCATTGTTTTTCGATAATAAATTGAGCGTTTTTTTTAGCAATAACTAAATAATTCTCATCTCCCATAGAATTATAAGCGTCAATATATCCTTTTAGCATGATGGCATTCCAGGAAGTGAGCGATTTGTCGTCGAGCCTTGGTTTGGGACGTTTTTCTCTTTTGATAAAAAGTAGCCGTTCCCAGTTTTTCTTCTTGTTTTGCAATTCGTTTTCGGTCAAGCCAAATTGTAGCGCCATACTTTCTATAGTTTGACTTTGTATAAGAACATAATTATCGTGTTCCCAAAAACCAAAATCATTTACATTATATAAATGACTGAAAACTTCGAAATCATTTTGCAGTATTTCTTGTAATTGCTCTTTTGTCCAAACATAAAAAGCGCCTTCTTCGAGTTTGTTATCTTTATTTAAACTATCAGCATCGAGTGCCGAAAAGAAACCATTATCTGAATTTAAAAATTCTCTTTCAACAAAAGTTAACGTTTTTTCGATGACTTCTTTGTATAGCGGATTTTTGGTTCTTTTGTAGGCTTGCGCGTATAAAGAAATGAGTTGCCCGTTGTCGTATAGCATCTTTTCAAAATGAGGTACATGCCAACGAATATCGACTGAATAACGTGAAAAACCTCCATCGATAGTGTCAAAAAGCCCACCGTGAGCCATTTTAGTTAGCGTTAAATCTACAAAATTAAGTAAATCTTGGGATTGCGTTTGAAAACCATATCGTTGCAAGAACAAATAATTGTTAGGCATCATAAATTTAGGAGCACGAGCGTAACCACCATATTCCCAATCGAAACTTTTAGACCATTTTTCAACTAATGGTTTTATATTGTTCGTGTGATTTTGTTCTTGAGAGGTATTGTGTTCTACAATACCCAAAACCTGAATGCCTTGGTGCAATTTTTCGGCATATTCGATGATTTTTTCAGGAGATGAAACATACATTTCGTGTAATTGTTGGAGTGTATTTGTCCATTCTTCTCTCCCAAAATAAGTGCCACCCCAAACTGGTCTTCCGTCGGGAAGGCAAACAACATTTAGTGGCCAGCCGCCACGATTGGTCATCATTTGTACGGCTTTCATATATATTGCATCGACATCTGGGCGTTCTTCTCGATCTACTTTTATAGAAATAAAGTTTGGATTCATTACTGATGCTACTTCTTTGTTTTCGAAACTTTCGTGTTCCATCACATGACACCAGTGGCAAGCGGAATATCCGATGCTTATAATGAGGAGTTTGTTTTCTTTTTGGGCTGTTGCCAATGTTTTTTCTGACCAAGCTTGCCAATGTATTGGATTGTTGGCGTGTTGTAGTAAATAAGGGCTGGTTTCTAAATTTAGCTGATTCATATTGGTTGGTTTAGTCCCGATAATAGTGGAAATCCTTGTCTCGTTTTTTTAACGAGACGAGATTGCAACGGATAGCGGGAAATAGCTTCAAAAAAAAGCGCTTCAAATATTGAAACGCTAATTTATAATTTAATGCCGATTTATTTTAGTTCGAAAGTAAATTTTAGTCTCGATTTTGGACTTTTATGCTACGCATTTATTGCTTCAACTTTTAATTCAGGTTCATTTAGCATGTCTTTTAGCATGCTTTCTATTCCGTTTTTTAGGGTAAATGTTGACGATGGGCAACCGCTACATGCGCCTTGTAAAATAACTTTTACTTGTTTTGTATCTTCAGAATAGGAATCGAAAAGTATGTTTCCACCATCGGCAGCAACGGCAGGGCGAATATATTCTTCGATAATATTGATAATTTTTTGAGAAGTAACATCAAGAGTATCAAAATTTGTAATTTGTTGTTTTTCTTCGTGTTTTGTAGCTACGATTTTAGTTTCGTCGACTGCAACATTTCCGTTTTCGATAAATTCTTTGATGAAACTACGAACTTCTGTAGTTATTTCTTGCCATTCTGCCACAGCAAATTTAGTTACTGAAATATAATTTTCGTCTATAAAAACTTCTTTTACAAAAGGAAAATTAAATAATTCTTTGGCTAATGGAGAAGCGTAAGTTTCGTCGATATTTTTGCATTCGACAATAGTTTTTGTTAGTTTTTTGCTGGCAACAAATTTCATTACTGCAGGATTTGGTGTACTTTCTGCATAAACCGTTACTGCGGTTTTCTTTGGGGCTTCTGATTGTTTTACCACTTCGCCACCATTACTTACAAAAGCTTCCATTTGTTCTGCTACTGCGTGTTTTACATCTTCCCATTCGACAATATTGTACTTTTCTATAGCAATAAAATTACCAGAGATATAAACCGTTTTTACAAATGGTAAATAAAATAATTGTTGAGCAAGCGGAGATTCGCTAGCTTGGTCTATGTTTTTGTATTCGTAGCTTTGATTAGGTGTTATGAAATAAGAAAATTCGAATTTTTGAATATTCGGATTATTCGTGTCTTTTATAGTGATAAGTTTCATGTTTATTTATTTTATGCAAAATTAAGAAACGTAATTGGTATATAATAAATTACTTTTTTAATTATAGATTAATTTAACTTTTGACAAACTGTTAATTTATTTATCAATAGACACAAAAATATCGTATAAGTAGAAAAACTTTCGCGAAAAATCATATCTTTGAACGTTTTGAAAAATATATTGGTCTGTCCGTTATTTTATTAAAAACAGCTTGAACTATTTCGTACCAAAAAGATTATAAAAATGAATTTCAAAAAAATAGTATTAACATTAGCTTTTATTTCTACTCAATTTGCTTTCTCTCAAGATGGCATAGCTGTTTACTCAGACTATTTATCAGATAATTATTATTTATTGCATCCATCGATGGCAGGTGCCTCTAGTTGTAATAAGATAAGATTAACTTCTCGTAAACAATGGTTTGGGAGTAATGATGCGCCATCATTACAAACGCTAAGTTACAATGGTTCTCTGGGTGAAAGTGGAAAATCAGGTATTGGTGTAATTCTTTTTAATGATAAAAATGGGTATCACTCACAAAAAGGTGGAAAAATTACTTACGCGCATCATATTATGTTCTCTAGAAGTACAAGCGATTTGAATAAGTTGTCTTTTGGATTAAGTGCAGGATTGGTACAAAATCAGTTGGATGAAACTAGTTTCGATTTGAACGATTTTGACCCAATTATTGCTGGGGTTCTTCAAAAAGCGTCTTATCTTAATGTTGATTTTGGTGCCTCTTATAATTTTTTAGATTTTTATACACATGTTACTGTTAAGAATGCACTTTTTCAAAGTAGAGATATTTATACTCAATTTGAATCTGATAATTTAAGAAAATACCTTTTAAGCGCTGGTTACACTTTTGGTAATTCAAGAAAATTACTTTGGGAGCCATCGTTGTTGTTTCAACTAACAGATAGGACTAAAGAGAAAGCACTTGACGTAAACTTAAAAGTTTATAAAGCAGTAGATTTTGGTAAAATTTGGGGTGCATTGTCATATAGAAGAAGTTTTGATGGTTCTCAGTATGTTGATGGTACAGAATTAAAAAACCAATATTTACAATACATCACACCTATTGTAGGTGTAAATTACAAGAAATTTATGTTTGCTTATACTTATTCTCAAGTTTCAGGAAATATTAAGTATGATACAGGTGGTTACCACCAAATTACTTTAGGTTTTGATTTTGGTTGTAAAAAAGAAAGATACGATTGTAATTGCCCAGCAGTTAATTCATTATAAAACATGTCCCGATATTTCGGGACTATTTTTTTGCATAAAATATGGTTATAAAAGAAGTAAACGGAAAGTATCCGCAAATTCCAGAAGATTGTTTCGTTGCTGAAAATGCAACTATAGTTGGTGATGTTACTTTTGGTGATAATTGTAGCGTTTGGTTTAATGCTGTGATTCGTGGAGATGTGAATTTTATTACTATTGGAAACAAAGTAAATATTCAAGATGGAGCGATTATACATTGCACCTATCAGAAGCATCCAACGATTATTGGGAATAATGTTTCGATAGGACACAATGCGATTGTGCATGGCTGTACTGTTCAGGACAATGTGTTAATAGGAATGGGCGCTATTGTAATGGATAATTGCATTATAGAAAGCAATTCGATTATAGGAGCGGGTTCGGTAGTTACACAAAACACGGTAGTCGAATCTGGAACTATTTATGCTGGGATTCCTGCTAAGAAAGTAAAAGACATTGATCAAAGTAATTTCGCTGGTGAGATTGAGCGTATTTCTAATAATTATGTAATGTACTCTAGCTGGTTTAAAGACGATGAATAATACACACAAGAAAGCCTAAATTTCCTTTTTAGTCCTGTTGTAGTGAAAATCCTCTCCTCATTTTTTTGGAAGGAGAAAGATTGTAACGACAGCAGGAATTAGTTTTACAAGAAGGCGCAAACTATCCGCTCTTAAAAACTTTTCTCAAAGACATTTTTTGAAAATCCCAATATATTTTTTAAAACAGCCGCATCACTATTTGCATAAAATACTTGTTGGCTGTTTTTTGTATCGGTATTTAATAAATTATTTTTCTCTAAAATGGTTTTGGTTTGTTTTGCTACGGCTTCGCCAGAATCTATTATTTTAATATTTTCGGGAATAATTTTTTTGATGGCTGGTACTAAATACGGGTAATGACTACAACCTAGAACCAAATAATCGATATTTGCCTTTATCATAGGTTCTAGATAGGAGGTGAGTAGTTTTGTCATTTCTGGGGATTCTATTTCGCCATTTTCTATGAGTTCTACGAGTCCATAACCTATTTGTTCGATAATTTTTATGGTAGTATAGCTTTCTACTTGTCTATTGAATAACTCACTGTTTATAGTGCCTTTTGTAGCCAGGATGCCTATGTTTTGTGTTTCAGTTTTGTTTGCTGCTGTTTTTATAGCTGGTTCAATTCCTATAATCGGTATTTTATATTTTGCTCTAATTTCTGCTATAGCATTTGTAGTGGCGGTGTTACAAGCTACTACAATCATTTTACAATTTTGTGACAACAATAAATCAATGTTCTTGTAGCAGAGTGCTATGATTTCTTGTTTGGTACGTTTTCCATAAGGTGCGTTTTTGCTGTCAGCTAAGTAAATTGTGTTCTCGTTGGGAAGTAACTGATTAATTTCTTTCCAGATTGATGTTCCGCCGATTCCTGAATCGAATAATCCTATTGGGTTGTTGTTACTCATAAAACAAATGTAAAAAAAAACTGTCTCGTTTTTTAGTACGAGACAGTTTTTTAATTTATTTTAAAAATATTAGAATTTTAATTCTTTTTTCACATCTTCAAATAAGTTTGGTCCGTCAGCAAGTATTAAACTTGAAGCATCCATAACATATTGGAATCCTTTTGCTTTCCCTACCTTTACAATGGCAGCTTTAACTTTGTCCATAATAGGTTTTTTAACTTCTTGTTCTTTTTCTTGCAATTGTTTTTGAGCAGAATCTCTGTATTGTTGAATACGTTGTCCCATGTCTTGCATTTCTTTTGCACGAGTTTCATTGATAGCTTCAGTTGCAGTTGCAGCTTCACCTTCGTATTTTTTCATTTTTGTTTGGTATTCAGTTACCATAGTACCGTATTCAGTATCGAAAGTTTTACTTAATTTTTCTAACTGTGCATTAGCAGATGTGATTTCTGGCATTTTTGATAATAAATCTTGCACATCGATGTGGGCTACTTTTGTCTGAGCATTCATTGTGTTAGCACCAAAAAACATAACTGCTGCAATAAGTAAAGTTTTAATCTGTTTCATCATTTTTAGTATTAGTGTATTAATTAATTTTTTTGTTTTTGTTTTTAATTATTTTTTTGTTTTTGCTGCTTCTTTATCAGCTGCTATTTTCTTCTTTTTTTCTTCTAATGCTTTTCTTCGTTCTTCTAACGTTTTTTTATTGTTCTCGATTATTTTTAAACGAGATGCTTCTTTTGAAGCCTTAATAGAATCTTTTGCTAATTTTGCATCTTCAATTTTATTAAAATTTTCAGAAGCTGTTCTGTTAGTTGCTGTAGAATCGATAGTCGTACCAGTTTTGTTTCCTTTTGGGTCTTCTAACAATTTTTTACGTTTGTCTTCGAAATCTTTTTTCTTTTGCGCTGCACTTTGTTTGCGTTCTTCGATTATTTTGTCGCGAGCTGCTTTTTTGTCCTCAAGAATTTTTTGTCTTTCGGCTAATGCAGGATTGGCTTCTATTTTTTCTTTTTCTTCTTCTTTTGCCTCATTTGTTTTAAGCTGTTTTTTGTTTATTTGCTCTCTCTTTTCTGATTGTGTTATCATCCTTACCACTCTGTCGCTTATGTCGAATGATTTTTTTGAAAAAAGCATCGTCAAGTCTGAAGATTTATCAAAAATGAAATCATATCCTCTTGCTTCAGCAATGTCTTGAACGGCTGTAAAAACTTGATCTTGCACAGGTTTTGCAATAGCTGTCTTTTGTATCATAAAATCACCGTTAGAACCAAATCGTTTTTGTTGGTAATCTATCAAATCGTTTTCAAGGAACTTAATTTCTTCTTCTCTTTCGTCTATAAGTTCTTTAGTAAGTAAAGCTCTTTCAGACTTAAGAATATCTTTCAATTTAGCTATTTCATTTTTTTTAACTTCAATATCCTGCTTCCATTTTTGGGCTTTTTGTTCTAATTGAACATTGGCTTCTTTGTAATCGGGTACATTTTCTAGGATATAATCCATATCAATATAACCTATTTTAGCTCCTTTTGCTTGGGCAATACTTGTTAGAGTTGCTCCAAAAGTCAGTAACAATAAAAAAAACTTTTTCATAAACGCGTAATGTTAAGTTCAACTATCGTGCCAAATATAATTAAAATTGTTGACCTATTATAAAATGTGTTTCCCAACCATTTTTAACATTTGATCCTTGAGGCGCATCGAAACCATGTCCGAAATCTATTCCTAGCAACCCAAATGCAGGCATAAATACTCTTAATCCTACTCCTGCGGAACGTTGTAGTGTAAATGGATTATATGTTTTAAAATCATTGTATGATGATGCTCCTTCTACGAATGTAAGTGCATAAATAGATGCAGTTTGTTTTAATGTAATTGGGTATCTTAATTCTAATGAGAATTTGTTATAAATTGGATCTCCGTTGTTTCCATTTACAGACAGACTACCATTATTTTTATATCCTCTAACTTGGATGTTTTCATTACTTGTCATAAAATTTCCACCTAATCCGTCTCCACCAACAACAAATCTTTCAAAAGGAACAACCCCACGACCTTGATTGTATGCTCCTAAGTAGCCAAATTCGCCAAGTGTACGTAAAACCAATTTGCCATAAAGGGTTGTAAACCATTCGGCTTTAAATTTTATTTTGTAGTACTCTAACCAGTTAAATTTTTTCTGATCTACTTTTGCTCTGTCGGCAGCAGCTAAGTTAAAATCAGTAACTTTATTTCCATTGTTGTCTATGTAATCACCGATTTGTACTATATTTCCGTTACCATCTAATTCATTTGAACGATTGATAGTATTTTTTAATTTATAGTCTTCGAGGTTTTCAAGGTTACCATAATTTAAACCGCTAAATGAAGAGTATGGCAAAGTAAATTTTCCTGTAAGACTAAAATCTGAACCATAAGTAGGAAAAATAGGGTTGTTACCTTTACTATTTCGGCTTATTCCTATGGTGTATGCTAAATTTCTTGAAGCTCCATTTCCAAAGGTAAATAAGGCACTGTTGAAATCGTTTAAATCATAATGTTGGTAACTTATGGCATGCGATAATACAAAATAATCATCTGGCACTTCAAGCTTTTTTGCGATACCTACAGAAGCAGAAAAAATATTCATGCTTTTTGATTTATCAGTTCTATATGATTGATTGTAACCAAATTGTTTGGTAAAAGATAATGATGTTGAAAAACTTACTGGTTTTTTACCTCCAAACCATGGCTCAGAAAATGAGAAACTATACGTTTGAAAATTTGTACTTGCCTGTAGACGTAAAGATACTTTTTGCCCGTCACCCATTGGTAATGGTCTGTATGCATTTTTCTTAAGAATATTTCCAATCGAAAAATTATTAAAAGAAAGTCCTAATGTTCCTATGAAACCGCCACCGCCATAACCACCTTGTAGTTCTATTTGACTGGCTCCTTTTTCTACTAGATTATATTTGATGTCTACGGTTCCGGCCGCTGCATCTACATTTTCGAAATCGGGTTTTATAGCTTCTGCATCAAAAAATCCTAATTGTCCTATCTCACGAATGGTTCTAATTAGTGTTTCTTTGCTGTAAATATCTCCAGGTTTTGTTCGAAGTTCTCTGTAAATAACTTTGTCGTTTGTTTTGTCGTTTCCTACAACAGATATTTTATTGAAATAGGCTAATGGTCCTTCGATTACACGGATTTCCATATCTATAACATTGTTGGCAGTCCCTACTTCAACTGGGTTTATTGTAGAGAAAAGATAGCCATTATTTTGATATAAATTTGTTAAATCTTCACCGTCTGGACTAGATTTATCTGCGATTCTTTTTTCTAATAAAACACCGTTGTATACATCACCTTTTTTAATTCCAAGCACTCTACCTAAAAGTTGGTCATTATAAACGGTATTTCCTAAAAACTTGATATCGCCAAAATAATATTTCTCTCCTTCTTCGATATTTAATGAGATTGACACTTTGTTTTTTTTATTATCAAAAGTTACAGAATCAGACACAATTCTAGCATCACGATAACCATTTTCTTTGTATTTATCTACAATTGAGGTTAAGTCTTCTTTGTATTTTTCTTTAATGTATTTTGATGATTTAAAGATATGAAGAACACTTTGTTGTTTTGTGTTTTTCATTGCGCCACGAATTTTCGAAACTGTAAACTGTGTATTTCCTTTTACAGTTATCTTTTCGACCTTCACTTTTTGGCCTTTGTCCACATTTACAACCATGTTTACATGGTTTGTTGTTGTAGTATCTTGGGTCGTTACAATGTTTACTTTTGTATTGTAGTAACCTTCTTTTTTATATTTATTTTCAATATAATTTTTAGTGGTTGTGATGAGGTTTTCGGTAACTATTTTTTCTGGTTTTAGTTCCGTGTCTTTTGTTATTGATTCTAGTTTTCCTTTTTTGATACCTACGAACTTCACATCTTTTAGTTTAGGAAGTTCATTGATGTTCAATTCAAGAGAAATACTATCGCCTTCTATTTTATCTACATAAAAATTCACATCGTTATATAGACCCAGTTTCCAAAGTTTTTTTATCGAATTACTAATTTCTTCTCCAGGAATTGTAATATTTTGCCCTTTTTCTAGACCAGCAAAAGTTACAATAGTTTGTTCGTTGTAGGTAATTTTCCCTGTAACAGTAACTTTTTTCAATATATAAGTTTTGCCTTGGTCAAAAGGAAGTCGATCTTGTGCATTAACTTGTACTGCGCCACCTAAAAATAAAAATAACAATACTAATTTTGTACTGTTTACTGCATTAAATAAATTATTTAATCTGTTCACTTGTTTTTCCAAATCTACGTTCTCTTTTTTGATAGCTAATAATGGCTTCATATAAATTATCTTCACTAAAATCTGGCCACAACACATCTGTAAAAAAAAATTCTGCGTAAGCTATTTGCCAAAGCAAGAAATTACTAATACGGTGTTCGCCACTTGTTCTTATTACTAAATCTACGTCTGGTAGATTGTGCGTGTAAAGATGCTTATTTAATATTGAATCGTCAATAGAATCTATTGAAATTATATTATTTTTAACTTTATCACTAATTATTTTAACAGCATTTATGATTTCCTCTCTAGATCCGTAGCTTAACGCTAAGGTAAGTGTCATTCGGGTGTTATTTTTTGTTTTTTCTATTACTTCTATTAATTCTTTTTGAACTGATTTTGGTAAATTTTCAAGATTTCCAATCGAATTTAACTTGATGTTATTTTTTACTAAGGTTGCTAATTCTTTTTTCAAGGAATTAATTAGTAATTTCATTAACAAATCGACTTCTAATTTTGGACGGTTCCAATTTTCGGTCGAAAAAGCGTATAAGGTCAGGTTTTCAACACCTAGTTTTGCACAAGCTTCTACAGTTACTTTTACTGACTTTGTCCCGTTTTCGTGACCAATAGCGCGCAACAATCCTTGGTTTTTAGCCCAACGACCATTTCCGTCCATAATAATGGCTAGATGTTTTGGAAGATTGTCTGTATTTATTGATGTTAATAAGCTCATTTTTGATTATTCGTTACAATAACAAGGTTTGTTTCCAAAGGTATAAGTTAGCGTGAGTCCAGTAAATACATACCAATCATTACTATTTGTATTGCCAAATTTCAAACTTTCTAAGCTTCCGTTTTTGGGTAAACTTCCGTCAATATCGTCCGAAAATGTATATCTAGCTCCAGATTCTATTCCTAAAACAAAATTATCTGCAATTCGCATTTTTAAACCACCAACAATAGGTATAGCTATTCCTCCAGAATTTCCATTAGAAACATATCTATCGTTTATAACATATAAATCATCGGAAGTAAAATAGCTTAAACCCGTGTATAAATATGGTGTTGAGATGAATCCAGATTTGTGCAAATTGAAATCAAACCAATTAAATTCGAATCCTCCAGAAAACTCGGTAATCGTGTTTTGAAAAGTATAATTTCTTTCCTGACGAGAAGTTAAATCAGAATTTGCGTCTATTCCTTTTATTTTAGATTGAGTTACCGAAAATCGCCAAGAATACCTTGGGTTTTTATTCCATTTGTATAAAATCCCAATGGCAGGTTCCTTTGGCGCAATATATTGAGTGCTTCCTACATCACCTATAAAGTTACTTCCTCCAGCAAAAACACCAATCTCATGAATTTGTGCATTTGCCATTTGAAAAAGAAAGAATAAGGTTAAAATGTAAGTCGTTTTTCTCATTTATTTTTAATAAGGGTGCAAATATACTAATTCTGAAGACTTAACAAAGTGAAAATTGTTATCCTAAACAATAATTAAGTTGTTTTTATAGTTGTAAAAACGAAAAATGCAGCGTTGTAGTATTTATATTGAAGATTAATTTCGTTTGTCTTCTCCCCAAAGCAGTTTGTTGCGCAAAGTTTTCAGGAAAGTTTCTTCAGGAATTTCAACCATATTAATCTTAAAAGGCGTTTTTTTAATTGTCAAAATCGCTTCATTTTTTACAGATGCAATTCTGGAATCTAACGAAACCAAGTAGTTTTCTTCACGACCAGAAACTTTAAGTTTTATTTCGGTATTGTCAGGAATTACAAGTGGTCTAGCGTTTAAGTTGTGTGGCGCTATGGGTGTTATAACTAAACCATTTGTTTCTGGGGTAAGAATAGGTCCGCCACAACTCATCGAATAGCCTGTAGAGCCTGTTGGTGTTGATATAATTAATCCATCAGCCCAATAAGAATTCAAATATTCTCCGTTCAAATAGGTTTCAATAGTAATCATCGAAGTAGTATCTTTTCTGCTTACCGTAATTTCATTCATCGCAAAATTTAAGTCTTTTATTTCTTCAATTTTACTAGAACATTTCAAACTTAACAAAGTACGTTTCGAAATAGTATATTTTTTTTCGAGAACTAATTGTAAGAAAGTTTCAATATTTTCTTGTTGCACAGTTGCCAAAAAGCCTAGTCTTCCCGCATTTATTCCTAAAATTGGAATTCCAGAATTTCTAACCAATGTTGCAGCTCTTAAAAAAGTTCCGTCGCCACCAACACTAATCAGCATATCGAAACTTTTGTCTAAATCTTTATGTGAGCTAAATTTTTGATACGTATCTTGTATAGATTTATTTTCGACCAAAATAGTAGCGAATTTTTCTTCGATAACAACTTGAACTTTATTTTGATTCAAAAAAGCAAACAATCGCTCTATAATTGGCGAAGTAGAATTCTGATAAAATTGTCCAAAAACAGCTATTTTCATTTTTCTTGTTTAATCATTTAATTTTATTTTTGGTTAACCGAATAACCAAACATACAAAGACTATATATTAAGGTATTTGTCTAAATATTCTGAACGCTCTTTCAAGTTGTTTATGTAATTATCTTCTTGATGGTCGGAAATAATTTCATACTCATAACGTCGAAAAGTTTGAATAATTTCGTTCATTCCACCAGCAGCAATTTTAATTGTTATTTGTATTTTCCCGTTTGTAGAATCCGAAATAAACAAACCTAAAATCCGACCATTATTTCCTTCAACAATTTGGGAAATTTGACTAAATGAATATTCGATAATATTTTTTTCGATAATAATGATACCGCCTGGTTCTTTTAAGAATGGTGTTTCGTTAAAAAACCGAATTACATCTACAATTTCATAATAACCTAAATATTTATTATTCTCATCTAGAATTGGTAAAATGGTAGTTTGGTTTTTTGCAAAATCTTCTAAAACGTCTAACCAAATCGAATCGTTTTTAGCAAAAAAACCTTCAAGCGTATATTTATAATCGATTATTTTTTTATCAAAATCGAAAGTTTCTAGATCTTCACTTGACAAATTTCCAACAAAAACGCCTTCATCCATAACTGGAAAATGCGAAAACGAAGCATCTATAAAAAAATCCTGTGCAACAGCAACACTTTCGTGAATGTCGAGCGGCTTGTAATCGTTATTTATATAGTCGGATAAAATATTCATAGCTAAAAATGTACTGCAAAATAATTAAAAAATAAGTTACTATGCTTGTTTTAGTTTGTATTTTTGTGATTTATAAATACAAATTAAGTTTATAATGACTCAAAATCAATGCAAGTTAAGTGTAAATATCAATAAAATTGCCACTTTACGAAACTCTCGTGGCGGAAATGTGCCAGATTTACTAAAAGTCGCTGCCGATATTCAGAAATTTGGAGCGCAAGGAATCACAATTCATCCACGTCCTGACGAAAGGCACATTCGTTACCAAGATGCACGAGATTTAAAATCGATTGTTTATGCCGAATATAATATAGAAGGAAATCCGCTCGAACAATCATTTATCGATTTAGTTTTAGAAACAAAACCAACACAAGTAACATTGGTCCCTGATGGAAATGATAATTTGACCTCAAATGCGGGTTGGAACACCATTAAAAACAAAGATTTTCTAACCGAAATTACACAAGAATTTCAGCGCAATAATATTCGTGTTTCCATATTTGTAGATCCAGTGCTTGAAATGATTGAAGGTGCAAAAATTACCGGAACCGACAGAATCGAATTATATACCGAAGCTTTTGCGCACCAATATGGTTTGGGAAACAAAAATGCTATCGAACCGTATACGAAAGCTGCCATTTTAGCCCATGAACTCGGAATAGGGATAAATGCTGGACATGATTTAAGTTTAGATAATATTCAGTTTTTCAATCAAAATATTCCAAATTTGATGGAAGTTTCTATAGGTCATGCTCTTATTTCCGAGTCTTTATATTTAGGTTTGGATAATGTAGTGAATATGTATTTGCAGAGGTTGAAGTAGAATAGATTTTTAAGGTTTAGTTTATATTGAAAATAATTTTTCTTCAATAGATAAAAATTGCTCTTTTGAAAATTCTTCAATATTTTGATTGTTTATCAAGAATATCGAATCACAGTTTTTGAATAAAATTTCTAAAATATGAGAAGAAATAAATACAATACTTGTTTTCGAAATTTCTCTAATATAATTCATCAAAATATAATTAGACTCTAAATCTAATCCATTGAATGGCTCATCAAAAATATATATGGCATATTCTTTTTGCAAAATAGCATTAAGATATGCCTTTTTTTTCATGCCCGTCGAAAACTCTTTTACTAATTTTTTTTCATCGATACTAAATAATTTTTGTGTGGTTTCTTCTTTAATATTTAGTAGGTTTCTGTAAAATTCCGAAAATTCTAATGCTGTAAGTTCGTCGTATATTAAAGGTTCTGTTGCACACCAAGCTATTTCGTTTTGAATGACTGGTTTGTTTTTATAACTGATTGTCCCATCATATGAAGTTAAATCTTTGATACATTTAAAAAAAGTAGTTTTTCCTTGTCCATTTTTACCAATTACACCATAAATTCCATTGGTTTTTAATGAAAATCTAATATTGTTAAGCACAACTTTTTGTCTATATTTTTTATTTTGAATTTCAATATCAAGCATTTTGTGCGTTTTTTATGAATGTTAACGATTTTTTGTATAGAAATGGAGCTATTATAAATGGCGTTCCAAAATAAATAGTCCCAATTGAAGCAACAAATGCAATTTGATGCATAAATGTATTTTCGAAAAAAGTATATTTAAAAAGTATATTTAGAACTGGTAAAAGAAATAGTAAGGGTGCAAATAATAATAAATCCCAATTTCTAAAAAGAATTATACATAGTAAAATAGGAAAACTAATTATTAGTGTGTTCTTCAAATTGGCTATAATTTGTTGTATTAAATAGTGCTTCGAAAGATAGAAACTGCTTTTAATATGCTCTATTGATTCTCTGTTAAAAGAAGAAAATGTTGCCACAACTCCAGTGAGCAGCAAACTGGCTATTTTTAAATTTTCATTTCCTGATTTTTCGCCCATGATAAATAAAAAAACAATAACAGGAATTACAACTATTAATTTATTTTTTCTAAAACTAATATGCCAAAAAGGGTCGAACAAAGAAAAAGGATAACTCATTTTTGAGTTGTTTATTTTAGGTAAGTTTATAAACAATAAAAGTAAGGCTGCAAATATAAATCCCAATAAATATTCTTTGTTTACAAGAAACAAAATCACATAAGGTAAGGTGTAAATAAAATATTCTGCAAATAGGATAAATTTGTAGTTTTTATTTAGCTTCAGTAATTCTAAATCCTTTCTGTTCGTATGATAAACTAGGACTTCTAAAGTAAAAAAAAGTAAATAATTTTTTATTTTATCAAAAACGCTATTCAAAAAGAACGGAATTAATAAAAACGCCATAATTACAAAAAACATAGCCAAAAGATCATCTTTTGCAACTAATCTGCGAAGCCGAATTAAAAAGAGAGTTCTAATTATTTTCATAAAACCAGTGCTAATACGAAGTGCTTTTTTTAAGTTTTTAAAATTAATCTTTTTTAAAAAATAAACAATTATTTTTGTGTCAAATTTAACTCATTATGTTATACTCAAAAATAGAAGGCCAAGGTATTCCACTCCTAATTCTGCACGGATTTTTAGGAATGTCAGACAATTGGAAAACACTCGCCACAAAATATGTCGAACAAGGATTTCAGGTTCACGCATTAGATTTACGAAACCACGGAAAATCTTTTCATTCCGACGATTTTAGCTACGAAATCATGGTACAAGATGTAGTTGATTATTGTGTGTTTCATCATTTAACTTCCGTTGATGTAATAGGACATTCGATGGGCGGAAAAGTAGTCATGCTTCTCGCTACAACTTATCCAGAATTAGTAAATAAATTGTTAGTTGCCGATATTGCCCCTAAATTTTATCCAGTTCATCATCAAACCATTTTAGCAGCATTGAACGCAGTCGATTTTTCTAAAAAACCATCTCGTGCAGAGGTTGAAGCTATAGTTTCGGACTATATTTCAGATTTTGGAACTCGACAATTCTTGCTTAAAAACTTATATTGGCAAGAGCCAGGACAATTGGCTTTTCGTTTCAATTTGAAAGTTTTCAATGAGAAAATTGAAAGTATTGGAAAAGCTTTACCTTTTGAGAATATATTTGAAAAAGAAACGGTATTTTTACGTGGTGACAAATCCGATTATATATTAGATTCAGATTTCGAAACCATATTACATCATTTCCCAAAAGCCGAAATAGAAACTATTTCAAATGCAGGACATTGGCTTCATGCCGAAAATCCTGATGCCTTTTTTGAAAAAACGGTACAATTTTTGAAGAAATAATTATCAATTTTAAACAAACAAAATATCATGAAACTACTTTTTCGCTTACTAATTACAACTATTATTGTACTAGCACTTTCTTATTTTATGGGCGGAGTTCAAGTTGACAATATCACGACAGCTATCAAAGTTGCTGTTGTTTTGGCATTGCTAAACACTTTTTTGAAACCAGTTTTGGTGTTTTTTACATTTCCAATAACAATCTTTACACTAGGATTATTTCTGTTAGTTATAAATGCTGGAATGGTTTTGTTGTGTGATTATTGGCTAGACGGATTTACGATAAGTTCATTTTTAACAGCATTATTTTTCAGCATTTTACTTTCCATTTCGCAATCAATTCTGTATAAATTTATTCCAGATAATAAATAGCAAAATTCGATAAGTTAAAAATTTGTTGGGTGGCAGAAATTTTGTAATTTTGTCACCCAATTTTATTATGTAAATTAAAGAGAAGATGGATATTAGAAGAATAGCAATAAGCCCGGTAATGGAAATTATCGAAATTACAGTAATGCCAACTGATTACAAAGGTCAAGTAGCAAAACGTATTAACGAAAAAATGCCTCTAGCAACTGTAAAAGGTTTTCGTAAAGGTGCTGTGCCAAAAGATTTAGTAGAAAAACAATACGGAAAAGCAATAAAACAAGAAGAAGTTAAGAAAGTTGTCGATTTAGCTTTAGAAAGATTTATCACTGCCGAAAGATTAGCATTGCTAGGAACTCCGTTAGAAATAGAAAAAGAAATTTTCAACTGGGAAGTAGAAGAATTAACTTTTCAATACGAAATAGGATTAGCGCCATTTTTCACTTTAGATTTAGAAGCAAAAACTGACGTAGTAAAATATATTGTTAGTGCTGATGATAAAATGATCGACGGACAAGTAACGCGTATCCAAAAACAATTCGGAAAAGCGATTCCTCAAGATGTTGTTTCAGAAAAAACTGATGTTTCAGGAACGTTTACAAACGAAGAAAAAGGAATAAATAATCCAATTACTATTTCTTTAGATATTTTTAAAGACAAAGCAACAGCTAAAAAATTCATCGGAAAAAAATCTGGCGATGTAGTTACAGTAAACACAAAAGGTTTATTTGAAGACGATCATCAGTTGATGGATTTCCTAAAAGTAAGTCATGATGACGTACACGGATTAGAAGTTGATGTAAACTTTACTATCGAAAACATCAATGAAACTGAGCCAGCAGAATTAAACCAAGAATTGTTCGACAAACTTTTTGGTGAAGGAAATGTAGCTTCATTAGCAGATTTGAAATCAAAAATAAAAGAAGATGCTGAATCTCAATTTGCAGAACAAGCACAGCAAAAACTAACAGATGATGTGGTTAATGCATTAATCGAAAACACAAAATTCGATTTACCAGAAGCATTTCTAAAAAAATGGTTGCAAACTGTAGGTGAGAAAAAATTATCACCAGCAGAAGCAGAAGCAGAATATTACCGTTCAGAAAAAGGATTGCGTTTCCAAATGATTGAAGGAAGAGCAATGGCTCAAAGTGACATCAAAATTAATTTTGAAGATTTAAAATCATTCACGTCAAGATCAATCCGTCAGCAAATGGCACAATTCGGACAAACAAATCCAACTGACCAAGAAGTAGAAGGAATTGTAGCAAGAGTTTTGTCTAACCAAGAAGAAGTAAAAAGATTGTCAGAGCAAGTAACAAAAGACAAACTTTTACAAATGCTAGTTGAAAAAGCAAATCCTACTACAAAAGAAGTTACTTATGAGCAATTTGTTGCAGCAATGTACGGCGAATAAATAATAAAATAATTAGTATATTTGAGCGTCTGAATTATATTATTCAGACGCTTATTTTTTTAAATTTATAAATACTAATAAGACAGTTTGTCACATAAAATAAAAGGTACGAACTTTGCTTTAAGATTAAAAAACTATGAGTTTTAGTTCTGCAACTTTAAACTTTTAAATACATAAACTTTTAAACTAAAATTTAAATGAACTACGGAAAAGAATTTAAAAAATTTGCTACCAAACACCAAGGTGTAAACGCAATGTATTATGATAAAATAGTGGGTGCAATGACACCAAAAAACATGACGCCATATATTATAGAAGAACGCCAGTTGAATATATCTCAACTAGATGTTTTTTCTAGATTAATGATGGACAGAATTATATTCCTAGGAACAGGAATAGACGATCAAATTGCAAACATCGTACAAGCACAATTGCTTTTCTTAGAAAGTGCAGATGCTAGTAAAGATATTCAAATTTACCTAAATTCTCCAGGAGGAAGCGTTTATGCAGGATTAGGGATTTATGATACGATGCAGTACATCAAACCAGATGTAGCGACAATTTGTACAGGAATGGCAGCTTCTATGGGAGCAGTATTGTTATGTGCAGGAGCAGCTGGAAAACGTTCGGCTTTACCACATTCTCGTGTAATGATTCACCAGCCATCAGGCGGAGCACAAGGTGTCGCTACTGATATGGAGATTAACCTACGTGAAATGCTGAAACTAAAAGATGAATTATACAATATCATATCACACCATTCAGGACAAACTTTCGACAGAGTTCACAAAGATTCTGAACGTGATTATTGGATGATTGCCGACGAAGCAAAAGAATACGGAATGATTGATGAAGTGTTGAGAAGATAAAAATAGTCGAAAGTCAAAAGTCGAAAGTCAAAAGACTTTATGACGTTTGACTTTATGACATTTGACTAAAAAAAATGGCAAAAGAAAAATTAGAATGCTCCTTCTGCGGAAGAAAAAAACCAGAAACCAATTTACTAATTGCTGGAATCGATTCGCATATATGTGATAAATGTATCGAACAAGCACACGGAATTGTTCTGGAAGAATTAAAAACCAGTGGAGCTTCACGTCAAGTTTCAGATTTAGTTTTGCAAAAACCAAAACAAATCAGAGCTTTTCTAGATCAATATGTTATTGGTCAAGATCAAACAAAAAAAGTAATGTCTGTAGCTGTTTACAATCATTACAAACGATTAATGCAACAAAACGATCATGACGAAGTAGAGATTGAAAAATCGAATATTATCATGGTGGGACAAACTGGAACAGGGAAAACACTAGTGGCAAAAACCATTGCAAAAATGCTTGATGTTCCGTTGGCTATCGTAGATGCAACTGTACTTACTGAAGCAGGATATGTAGGAGAAGATGTAGAAAGTATTCTTACTAGATTGCTTCAAGCAGCGGATTATGATGTAGCCAAGGCCGAAAGAGGAATCGTTTTTATTGATGAAATTGATAAAATTGCACGTAAAAGCGATAATCCATCTATAACTCGTGATGTTTCTGGAGAAGGTGTACAACAAGCATTATTGAAACTTTTGGAAGGAACCGTTGT
The DNA here is from genome assembly GCF_043756175.1 of Flavobacterium sp. Lineage (GTDB taxonomy): Bacteria > Bacteroidota > Bacteroidia > Flavobacteriales > Flavobacteriaceae > Flavobacterium. Next base: position 10,476 of record NZ_JAYURN010000102.1, on the reverse strand, counting down.
TAATGTTCCGCCAAAAGGAGGACGTAAACACCCAGACCAAAAATTTGTAGAAGTAAATACTCAAGATATTTTATTTATTGCAGGCGGTGCTTTTGATGGTATCGAGAGAATTATTTCAAAAAGACTAAACCGTCAAGCGGTTGGTTATAGCACATCAAAAAATGTAGATAATATAGATAAAGACAATTTGTTGCAATATATTATTCCAAAAGACATTAAAGATTTTGGTTTAATTCCTGAAATAATTGGACGTTTACCAGTGCTTACACACATGGATCCTTTAGATAGAGAAACCTTGCGTGCTATTTTGACACAACCTAAAAATGCTTTAATCAAACAATATCAGAAATTATTTATGATGGACGATGTTGAATTTAATATCACTGATGAAGCACTAGATTTTATTGTCGATAAAGCATTAGAATATAAATTAGGAGCTCGTGGATTGCGTTCTTTATGTGAAGCAATTTTAACCGATGCCATGTATGAATTGCCAAGTTCAGATGATAAAATTCTGAATATTGATAAGGAATATGCACATCATACCTTAACAAAAAATTTACTGAAGCGATTGGAAATTGCTTCTTAGATAGAAAAAAAACAACTCGAATAGAGTTGTTTTTTTATTTTAAGTATTATTTTTATAAGATATAAGTTAAAGATTTGTTGTCAATCGATATCAACTTAAAAAACTTTGTAACTTTGTGTTTTAAAATTCAAAAAAATGTTCGGAATAGGAGGAGGAGAATTAGTATTTATCATTTTTATAGCTTTGATGCTTTTTGGATCAGATAAGATTCCAGATATTGCCCGTACTATGGGTAAAGCTATGGCACAACTAAAAAATGCAACGAACGAAATAAAAAGTGAAATCACAAAAAGTGCTGATATAGATGGGCTAGATTTTAAGAATTTAACTAACGGTTTCACATCCGAAATTGACAATGTAAAGCAAGGATTCAATAAAATGATTACCGATAACACATCGGATTCACTAGGGACAAAATCTATCACCGACGATATCACTTCCGAAATTGATAAGGTCAAAGAAAATCTAGAAGATCTCACAGGTCCAATAAAACGTCAGTTGTAATGCTGGAAAAAATAATCGCAATAGACAAAGAATTACTCGTTTTTCTGAATGGTTTAGGATCGGAAACTTTCGACCCATTGTGGTTAATTATTACAAAACAATCCAGTTGGATTCCGCTTTTTATATTTTTATTATATTTAGTTTATAAAAAATTTGGACCAAAACAAACCATTATTATTGTGCTTTTCGTTGCCGTTTTGCTCACAGTAAATAATACCATTACCGAATTATTTAAATCTACATTTCAGCGATTACGACCTTGTAACGACTTAGAGATTAAGGATGTTATCAGAAACATAAAACCAAGTTCGTCCTTTAGTTTTTTCTCAGGGCATTCCTCAAATACGATGGCAGTTTTCGTGTTTTTGTATTCCATATTCAAAAAACAATACAAGTATTTTTGGTTGCTGATACTTTGGCCATTTGTCTTTGCTTACAGCCGAATTTACTTAGGATTACATTTTCCTACCGACATACTTGCGGGATATACTTGCGGTATAATTATGGGTTATATAACATATATAATCTATCAAATACTACAAGTAAAATATTTCAAGAATTATTCTTAGGAGCTATTTCCAGCTGTACACTATATCTTTTCTCCCGCAAAATAGCGGGAAAAAAGGATGCCGTTTCCATCTGGGCTAGAGCACTCGGCTTACAGTTAGACCATCTCTTATTGGTAATAAAACGGTTTCGACTCTCGGATCATTCTTCAAAAGTAAATTATATTCAAGTAAAATTTTTGTGCTCAAATCGTTTTTCTCTAAAGGCAAAACAACTTTTCCAGACCACAAAACATTGTCAGACAAGATAATGCCACCTTTATTCATTTTAGGGAGAATTAAATTAAAATAATTAATGTAGTTTTCTTTATCGGCATCAATAAAAACCAAATCAAATTTCAAATCTAAATCAGGAATAATAGCAACAGCTTCTCCTAAATGTTGCACAATTTGGTTTCCCCAAGGCGATTTGTCAAAATATTTTCGCTGAAAATCTACCAACTCTTCTTTAATGTCAATCGTGTGTAATTGTCCATTTTCTTGAATTCCTTCGCACAAACACAAACCAGAATAACCAGTATAAGTTCCTATTTCAAGAATATTCACAGGACGAATAAGTTTCGATAACATACTTAAAACACGACCCTGAAAATGCCCGCTCAACATTCTAGGCAACAAAATTTTCTGGTAAGTCTCTTTGTTAAGTTGTGCTAATATTTCAGGTTCTTTTTCTGAATGTTGCTCGATATAATCTTCTAAATCTTGTGAAAGGAAATGCATTTGATAAAATTTTAGGCAAAAATACAAATTACCAAAACATGAATAACGAAATCAACAAAATAACGTAAATTTGCACCATGCAAATCGAGAAAAAAGACATAAGAGCATTATCTAAAGAACAATTACGGGATTTTTTTGTAACCAATAATGACAAAGCCTTTCGTGGCAATCAAGTCTACGAATGGTTGTGGAGCAAAGGTGCGCACAGTTTCGAAGACATGACAAATGTTTCTAAAGAAACCAGACAAATGTTGGAAGGTAACTTTGTTATCAATCATATCAAAGTAGATACGATGCAACGAAGCAGTGACGGAACGGTAAAAAATGCTGTTCGTTTGCATGATGGTTTAATTGTCGAATCGGTTTTAATACCAACCGAGACTCGTACAACCGCTTGTGTTTCTAGCCAAGTTGGTTGTAGTTTAGATTGTAATTTTTGTGCTACAGCGCGACTCAAACGCATGCGAAACCTAGAACCTGGCGAGATTTATGACCAAGTTCTCGCTATAGATAGAGAAAGTAAATTATATTTCAATCGACCGTTGTCTAATATTGTATTTATGGGAATGGGCGAACCGCTCATGAATTACAACAATGTGATTAAAGCAATTGACATGATAACTTCTAATGAAGGATTGGGAATGTCACCCAAAAGAATTACAGTTTCTACTTCGGGCGTTTCTAAAATGATTAGAAAAATGGCCGATGATGAGGTAAAATTCAAACTAGCAGTTTCTTTACATTCCGCTATCGAAGAGATTCGCAACCATATTATGCCTTTTACAAAAAGTTTTCCATTGCCCGAATTACGTGAAGCTTTAGAATATTGGTACCGCAAAACAAAAAGTAAAATCACATACGAATATGTGGTTTGGAAAGGAATAAATGATAACAAAGAATCTATAGATGCTTTGGTAAAATTTTGTAAACACGTGCCTTGTAAAGTAAATCTTATCGAGTATAACCCGATTGATGATGGCGAGTTTCAACAAGCATCTCCAGAATCTATAAATGCTTATATAAATGCATTAGATGCAAACGGAATCATTGCAAAAGTACGTCACAGTCGTGGTAAAGACATCGATGCTGCTTGCGGACAATTAGCTAATAAAGAAGTATAAAAAAATCCCTGAAAATATTTTTCAGGGATTTTTTTATTTAACAATCAAACTTTATTTATTGCCCAATATTTATAGTAAATGAAACGCCATTTATAGTAAAAACTGCCAGATTATCACAATCTCCGCTTCCATAGTCTAATGTAGCTGTGTGAGAATTTCTGTTGAAAGTTATAACTCCCTTAGATAAAGAACTGTTTGTAGGAACACAAGCTAGTTTTACAATAATTGGACTAGTAATTGTACTAGTTTGTGCAACTGTATTAGGGAAAGTAGTAGTCCAGTTTCCAATAACACTATACACATTGTCTGTCCAGCTAGCTGGTGTGTTGTATCCAGCAATAATTTCGCTTGTTCTTGTTCCAACTCTGGTTACGATTCTTCCGTCAGACAAAGTAATTGTAAGATTCATATTCATAACCCAAATTGGGTGACTTGGCGAAGCAGCTGTTGCAGCAGTCATTGTTCTCGTAAATGTTTTAGTTCCTTCAATTCTTCTTGTATTGTGTTTAAAATTATCGAAAGTACAATTTACAATATTTGTAGTCGCATTAGGATCGTAAACAAAGGAAATAATAATTTTTCCACTAAGAAAATTTCCGTTATTGATTTGACAACCAGTTCCAAAATCGATAGTTTTAGTAACCGTTTGACCAACTGTTGGAGTTGTACCAAAAGCAGGAACTCTAGTTATTGTAGCACAAGTTGATAAAAAGCTTTCCTGAGCATTTGTACCTTTATAAGAAAGTGCATTAGAATCAACGTTATCATACTGATTTTCAACAATATTATATACGTCGTCATTTTCGACATCAATCTTTGCATTAATTCCAGCTTCGTCAGCAGTTATTGTCGAGTTGTCGTTTTCGTCTTCTTTAGAACAACCGATTGTCATTAGCGTTAGAAATAATCCGAATAATAAAATTTTACTTTTCATAATTTATTTATTTAATGGTTTGTTGATAAGACATTGTTTTTTGAAAAAGGTTTAATCAAATATAAAAAAATAATTGACACTTCAAAATTTTAATTCATAAATGCTATCTTTGAATCATTATATGGATATAACTTCACAAATAAAAAAACCAATTCTTGAAGAAATGGAACTTTTTGAAAAAAAGTTTCAACAATCTATGACTTCAAAAATTGCGTTACTTAATAGAATCACTTATTACATTGTAAACCGAAAAGGAAAACAAATGCGTCCTATGTTTGTTTTTCTTACTGCAAAAATGATTTCTGATGGCGAAGTCCTTGAGCGAACTTATCGTGGCGCTTTAGTAATAGAACTTATTCATACCGCTACTTTAGTACACGATGACGTGGTTGATGATAGTAACCGTCGTCGCGGATTTTTCTCTATTAACGCGCTTTGGAAAAATAAAATTGCAGTTCTTGTGGGAGATTATTTACTTTCAAAAGGATTGTTGCTATCAATAGATAATGGTGATTTTGATTTACTGAAAATTATTTCGGTTGCTGTTCGAGAAATGAGCGAGGGAGAATTATTGCAAATAGAGAAAGCCCGAAGATTAGATATTACCGAAGATATTTATTACGAAATTATTCGTCAGAAAACAGCAACACTAATTGCTGCCTGTTGTGCGCTTGGTGCAAAATCGGTTTCTGAAGATGAGAACCAAGTCGAAAAAATGAGAAAATTTGGTGAACTCATAGGAATGGCTTTTCAAATAAAAGATGATTTATTCGATTATACCGAAGAAGCCATTGGTAAACCAACAGGAATAGACATCAAAGAACAAAAAATGACTTTGCCACTTATACATGTCTTAAATAATTGTACATCTAAAGAAAAGAGTTGGCTTATCAATTCTATCAAAAACCACAATAAAGACAAAAAAAGAGTAAAAGAAGTAATCTCTTTCGTTAAAAATCAAAACGGATTGTCTTATGCCGAACAGAAAATGATTCAATTTCAGCAAGAAGCACTTTTGTTACTTCAGGATTTTCCAGATTCAACCTATAAAGACTCTTTAATCTTGATGGTGAATTATGTGATAGAAAGAAAAAAATAATTTTTTTTAAATCGTAAATCACTGATTTTGTTGAAGATAAATAATTATTATTAAGATAATTCGATACCTCATGCAACTATTTCACTAACCTTCTCGTCTATGTAAATAGAAGTCGGTTTTTCAATATCAATGTCAATGACAAAATTCAATGGCAAAAAAATAAAAATTGAGTTTTGCTATTATATATGAAAATAATAAACTTACATCAAGAAGAAAAAGAATTAATAAAATTGGCTGCCGATAATAATCGTCATGCACAACAAAAAATTTATTCTAAATCTGCTGGAAAAATGTTAAGTATTTGTCGACAATACATTAAAGATATTCATCAGGCAGAAGACGTTATGATAACTGCATTTATGAAAGTATTTGCAAACCTTAAAAATTTCGAGCACAAAGGTAGTTTTGAAGGCTGGATGCGACGAATTATGGTAAACGAATGTATCTCATATTTAAGAGTTCAAAAACAGGTTAAATTTATTGAAGATTCACAATATTTAGAAGAAAGTTTCAATAATATTGAAAGCCATTTTTCAGTTGAATACATTCAATTTCTAATAGATAGCTTGCCAGATGGATATAAAATGATTTTTAACTTATATGCGATCGAAGGTTATAAACATCAGGAAATAGCGCAAATGTTAGGAATAAATGAAGGAACATCTAAATCACAATTATCTCATGCTCGAAAAATATTGCAAACCCAAATTGCTAAACTAAAAAATTACGAAAATGGAACTGAATAAATTAGAAAATCAAATATTAGAAAAGTTGAATTCTAGAGAAATTCAACCTTCGGCACAAGCTTGGGATAGGTTAGATGCGATGCTTTCGGTTGCAGAAAATAAGAAGCCAAAAAGACGTTTTGGATGGCTTTATATCGCAGCAAGTATTATTGGCTTTGTATTTGTTGGCTTGCTTTTTTACAATCAAGAATATACAGAAATCAAGAATGATAATCAAACGGTTGTTGAAGCTAATAACAATGAGAAATCTATTTTAACTGAAGAAGTAAACCAATCAGAAATAATAAACAACCCAAAAGAAGCAGTTTTAGCTGTTACTGAGGCCAAAAAGGAATTATTAAAGCTTAAAAAAATAAATCATAAAGTTGAAGAATTTGCAAAAACACAATCAGAGACTAAAGAAGATATTGCTGAGGTAATTCCTCAAAATACGGAAGAGAAGCTTAAAATAGAAACTAATCCAACAGCACTTTTAGCCTTAGTTGAGACCAAAAACGAAGAACCCAAAAAAGCAAACAAACCCAAATTAAAAATAGATGCAAGTGCATTACTTTCGCAAGTCGACGGCGAAATAACGCTAACTTTCCGTCAAAAAGTTCTTAAATCAATTAACAAAAACTACGATAGTGCTAAGGAAGCCTTGGCTAGTAGAAATCAGGAGTAACAATCATCAAATCAATTTTAAAATTAAACATTATGCGAAATTTAATTATTTACCTAGCAGTATTCTTATGCAGTATTGCGAGCAATTTGTACGCACAGGATACATTCGAAATTAGAGCAAAAGCAATTGCTTTAAACATCGAAAAAATTACTAAAGAAGAAAAAGAAACTTTAAAAAAACAGGTTGAAGAGGTTAATGTTGAGCTGGATAAAAATAATATTACAAAGCAGCAAGCAGACGAAAAAAAGATGCAATTAGCAATAGCATCTGCAAATACTATAGAAAATAGAATCTCTTTCGAGGAATCTAAACTTTCAGAATTAGTTAATGAAAAAGTAGAAGGAAGATTAGCGTCAAATGACACAAAAGAGATTGAAAGGAGAAGTTCTCTTAAAGTTTATTTTGGTGGTCATGATCCTAATTCAAAGAAGAAGGATTCTATACAAGAAAGTAAATCCGAAAAAAGAACAACATCACAACTTGTTTTTGCGACAGGTGTAAATAATTTAGTAACTGACGGAATGATAGCTAATTCAGATTTTAGATATTTAGGTTCACACTTTTACGAATGGGGATTAACTTACAATACGCGAATTGCAAAAAACAGTAACATTGCACATATAAAATACGGACTTTCTTTACAATACAATAATTTGCGACCAACAGACAATCGTTATTACCAAACTTTGGGAAACCAAACCAGTTTGCAAACAGCAGCAATTCCATTAAAAGACTCAAGGTTTAGAAATGTAAATTTAGTTGTTCCAATTCATTTCGAATTAGATTTTTCTAAATCAAAAATGATCAATGATAAGAAATTATTCAAATCTCATGAAGGATTTCGTTTAGGATTGGGGGGATTTGCAGGATTAAATCTAAAAACAAAACAAATTTTAGCTTACAATGATGTTTTCGGAAATTCGATAACACAAAATTCTAAAGGGAATTACAATGCCAATGATTTTGTGTATGGTTTAAGTTCCTATGTAGGATTTGGTATGACAAGTTTGTATCTTAAATATGATTTAAATCCTTTATTTAAGGATAATACAGTAAATCAAAATAACATTTCTTTAGGAGTAAGATTTGATTTAAATTAATTTTTTTATTTGAGTTTGTAATATACGTTAAAAGTGTTTCAGTAATGAAACACTTTTTTTAAATATTATTTTGTAACATATAATTAACAATTTAGTCATTGAAAGATAATAGTATTTTTCGTTTCTTTGGATGTTCAACAAAAAACAAAAACAAACAAATAAATAATGTCTCATGAAAATTAAAATTTTATTATTTCTTTTATCTTCATTTTATGTTGCTAATGCACAAAGCGGGCAAGGAATAGTTGGAGAATCCAATTGGTTTAATGGATGGACTAATTTCAAGCCAAAAGCTACTGAATACAATCAAGCCACACAAATTTTAACAGGAGACATAAAAGAAAATATGACTCTTACAAAAAACAATGTGTATTTAATAATGGGCACAGTTCATGTTGCAAATAATGCCGTTTTAACTATCGAACCAGGAACTGTAATTAGAGGAGATTTCAATTCTACAGGAACACTAACAATAGTAAAAGGAGCGAAAATAATTGCAGAAGGAACAGAAACAAATCCAATTGTTTTTACATCAAACAAACCAACTTCCGAGAGAAAACCAGGAGATTGGGGAGGAGTAATCCTAATGGGTGATGCGCCAATAAATAGATTTGGAGGAGTTTCGGCATCATTTTACGAGCCAAATCCTTTGTATAACCCTTTTGGCGGTCCAAATGAAAACAGCGATTCTGGAATTTTAAAATATGTAAGAATAGAATTTGCAGGTAAAAAAATAGACCCAAAAATTGCATTAAACGGATTAACCCTTGCTGCAGTGGGGAATAAAACAAAAATAGAATATGTGCAAATTAGTTTCTCAAGTGATGATTCTGTTGAAGTAATAGGGGGGAATATAGATTTCAGTAATGTGATTTCTTACAGAGCAAATGATGATGATTTTGATTATTCTATGGGTGTTCAAAGCACAATGAATAATAGCATTGCAATACGTAATCCTTATGCTTCAGATAACACAAGATCTCGATGTTTCGAAATTGATTCGTATGATAAAATCGAAAATTATGATTCGACAAAAAAGAAAACTTACATTAAGTTAAATAATGTGACGATGACCAATGATGAAGAAAATACAATGGGATTAGTAAAAGAAGCAATCTCGATAAAAACAGATTCTTTTATAGAAGTAAACAAATGTGTGGTGGCTGGATTTTCTAGTTTCATAGCTTTAGATGATAAATATTTATCAGGAGATAATTTCAAAAAAGTAAAAGTTTATAATTCAACTGTAGACAGTTGTGCGGAATTATTTACAAATGAAACTTTGGCTAAAGCTCAAAATGTAAACGATTGGTTTATGAAAAATGATAAATTATTGTATGTTACAAATGTTGGAATAAATAATTTGTTTATGAATAATAACATTAAGAAAAAGCCAGATTTCAGACTTAAATAAAAATTCAGTTATAAAAATCAATTTTAAAAGTGTTTCATAAATGAAACACTTTTTTTATTCAACATAAGTAATAGTAACAAATAGTTAATATGTAAGAACTAATGATTTAACATTTCAATTCTAATTTTGGGGTAATCAAAAAAACAAAACTTTAATTACCTACTGATGAAAAAAACAATCTTAATTATTATTAATTTAATTAGTGTTATTTCTTTAAACGCACAACAAATTAATGGAATTATTGGAACGGAAAATTGGTTTAATAACTGGACTGATTTTAAACCAAAGACTTCAGAATATCCAGAATCTACTCACATTTTAAGTGGTGTTATAGATAGTAATATGACGCTTTATAAAAAGAACACATATCTTCTTATGAATGTTGTTTATGTAGCCAATAATGTTGTGTTAACTATAGAGCCAGGAACAATAATAAGAGGTGATTTTGCTACTTGCGGTACACTAGTGATTACAAAAGGAGCCAAGATAATTGCAGAGGGAACGTCAACTGATCCGATTGTTTTTACTTCAAATAAAGAAACTTCCGAAAGAAAACCTGGAGATTGGGGAGGCATAATATTACTAGGTGACGCGCCAATAAATAAATTTGGAGGTATAGGAACTTTGGATTTTAATTTGAATCCAAAATACAATTTTTATGGAGGTCTAAATTCTGAAAGTAATTCTGGAATACTAAAATATTTGAGAATTGAATTTTCAGGAAGAAAGCTTAATGCTTTAAAAGAGTTAAACGGATTGTCACTTGCAGGTGTAGGGAGTAAAACAAAAATGGAGTACATACAAGTTAGTTTCTCTAATGATGATTCATTCGAGTCATATGGAGGAGAAGTAAGATTCAGTAATTTAATTTCTTTTAGAGCCACTGATGATGATTTCGATTTTACGCAAGGTTCACAATGCCAAATTAACAATAGTATTGCTATTCGTTATCCATTTTCATCTGATGTTTCAAGATCAAGATGTTTTGAAGTTGATTCTTATGATAAAGTAGAAAATTA
>NZ_JAYURN010000101.1:0-12104 GCF_043756175.1 Flavobacterium sp. | reverse complement strand
TGAAACCTCTCAAGAGTTAAACGCTCTTATGCACGAATATTACTGGTTGGTTCTTGCCGAAGGTTGGTGTGGCGATGCTGCCCAGCTAGTGCCAATTTTTAATAAAATGGCAAATACTTCTAATAATGTTGAGTTAAAATTACTGTTTAGAGACGAAAATAAACCATTAATGGATATGTTTCTTACTAATGGAAGTAGGTCGATTCCGAAACTTATTGTTTTAGAAAAAGAAACTTTGCAAGTTAAGGGAGCTTGGGGGCCAAGACCAGAAGGCGCAACGAAACTAATACGGAGTTATAAGCAACAATATGGTGTGGTAGATGAAACCGCAAAAGCAGAATTACAATTATGGTATTTGCACGATAAAGGATTGAGTACTCAGAATGAATTAACTACTTTGATGCATCATTTGGAGCAATTAGAGCATAATAATGTTAGAAAATAATTTTACTTATTCCCAAACTTATTGTACCAAAGCCTTTTTCGTCATTTACAGTAAAATTATATAAAGACAAATCGGCAAAAATAGCTATGCCATCATCGTTTTGTAAGCCTAAGTTAAATCTTTTATAAGTTCCAAAGACATCTCCTTTTCCAATTGCCGATGCTTTTCCCCAGCCAAATTGCAATGCTATGGCACCATTTCCAACTTCAAGATTTAGTCTAGAATTAAGAAAAATAGGAACTACGACAAGTTTTTCGTTTATTTTCCAATCGATACCTGAATGTAATCCAATCGAAATAGTTTCTTCGTAATGTATTCCGTAACCAATTTTTGCACTTAATCCGTCTGGAATAAACATGTATTCATTTTTACTTCCGTCCGAATTTATTTCGCCACGATGTGTATTAGCTTTAAATGGCGTAGACAATTCAAATTGAATATATTTAGAATCAAATTTTTGTGAAAAAGCACAAAAATTAGACAGTAAAAAGAGAAGAATAATTTTGCTATTCATTTAATCTATTCCAGCAATTGACTCATCAAACAAGGTAACATCAATAGCATTTTTTACATCGTAATTACCAATTTTTGTTCTTCGCAAAACCGTAAGATGTCCGCCAGATTGCAAAGCCAATCCAAAATCATAAGCTAACGAACGAATATAAGTTCCTTTGCTACAAACGACTCTAAAATCGATTTCTGGCAATGCTATTCGAGTAATTTCAAATTCGTGTATTTGTGTTTTTCTAGAAGCAATTTCTACTTCAACACCAGCGCGTGCATGTTCATACAATCGTACCCCATCTTTTTTAATCGCAGAGAAAACTGGCGGTTTTTGGTCTATTTCACCTAAAAATTGTTTTACTGTTTCTTGAATTAAGGCTTCGGTGATATGCTCTGATGGAAAAACTGCATCTATTTCGGTTTCTAAATCATACGATGGCGTTGTAGCTCCAATGTGGAAAGTTCCTGTATATTCTTTGGCTTGACCTTGTATTTCGGAAATGCTTTTGGTAAATTTTCCTGTACAAACTATCAACAATCCCGTTGCTAAAGGATCAAGCGTTCCTGCATGACCAATTTTAAACTTTTTTGGCAGCCCCAATTTATTTATAAGCGAATATTTTAGCTTATTTACTGCTTGAAAAGAGCTCCATTTTAATGGTTTGTCTATCAGTAAAACTTGACCGTTTAAGTAATCTTCTGGAGTAAGCAAGGTAAATTATTTTAAATAAGTGAAATAAATCAATAGAAATGAACCCACAATAATTCGGTACCAACCCCAAGGTTTAAATCCGTATTTTTTGATGATTTCGATAAAAAATTTGATAGCCAAAACCGCAACTATAAAAGCAACAACATTACCAATAAGGAATATTTTGATGTTTTCGTCCGATTTCAAAATCAATTCATAACCTTTCATTTGTGAATTTTCGTATGTTTTCAGAAAAACCGAATAACAAGTTACTGCAAGCATCGTTGGAACAGCAAGAAAGAAAGAAAACTCAGCAGCAGCTTGTCGTGACAATCCTTGTTGCATACCGCCAATAATTGATGCGGCACTTCGGCTAGTTCCAGGCATCATGGCTAAACATTGCCAAAAACCAATAGTTACAGCTTTTTTGATGGTTATATCTTCTTCTTGTATAATTGTAGGGTTTTGAAAATAATTATCGATAAATAATAATATAACGCCACCAAGTATTAAAACAATGGCAATTGGAATAGGATCTCCAAGAACAGCTTCAATCTTATCATCAAATAATTTTCCTAAAATTAGAGCAGGAATTACGGCACAAGCCAATTTGATGAAGAAATTAAATTTAGAAAAATCGAAAAATTTTCTCCAATACAAAGCTACAACAGCCAAAATGGCTCCAAACTGAATAGAAACTTGAAATAATTTGACAAAATCATCATTTTGAATCCCAAAATAAGAACTTACAAATATCATGTGTCCAGTTGAAGAAACTGGTAAATATTCGGTAAGACCTTCAATTATGGCTATGATAATAGCTTGAAGAATTTCCATGAATTACTTTTTAGGATTTTTCAAAATAGAATAAACAGTAATCCCAAAACCAATTAAAACCATTGTTGGCGCTAATCTAATTCTTCTAAAACTAAAAATTTCGGCATTAAAAACTGCTGGGTTATCGCTTCCGCCACCAGACATTAGTATAAATCCAACCGCAATAACTGCAATTCCTATAAGTAGAATTTTATAATTTACTTTTTCAAAAAGAAATCCTTGTTCTTTATTTTCCATTTTTTTATTTTTTGTCACCCTGAGCGTAGTCGAAGGGTAAATTAATAAAGATCGTCTGTTCTTAAATTCAAGAATCGTTGTGTTGCAAAATAAGTACTTAGTAAAGTAATTAAAATTCCAGTACCAAAAACACCTAATAAAATAGCAATTATTGTCAATTTATCATTAAAAATTCCAAGATTAGGAAAATTAGAATCAATATAAAATAAAACACCAAGCAAAGCAGCAATAGCAATTCCGGCACCTATCATACCCAGTTTTACACCACGCCAAAGAAAAGGTTTTCTAATAAATGATTTTGTTGCGCCCACCATTTGCATGGTTTTTATGATAAATCGGTTGGAATGTATCGACAAACGCATCGAACTATTTATAAGCAAAACGGCAATCACACAAAAAAGTCCGCTGATGATAAGAATCCACAAACTTACTTTTTTCACATTGTCGTTTACCATATTCACCAATTGCTTGTCGTAAATAATATCAGAAATCATAGTGTTTTCACGTAATTTACTTTCAATTTTCGCAATACTATCTGCCACGACATAATTCGCTTTCAAGTGAATATCGAAAGAATTTTGCAAAGGATTCTCACCTAAAAACTCCAAGAAATTTTCTCCAATAATATCAGTATGTTGTTTAGCAGCAATGTCTTTCGACACATAAGTAAATGTTTTAGCGTACTTAGAAGCCTTCAATTCCGATTTAAAGTTAGCTAAAGTCGTATCTTTTGCTTCATCTTTAAAATAAACCGACATTGCGATTCCTTCTCTAAAATCGTCAGACAGTTTTTTAGAATTTACAACAAAAAGACCCAACATTCCCAGTAAAAACAACACAAGGAAAACACTTAACACTACCGAAAAATAAGACGTGATTAATCTACGTTTTTGAAAATTATCGAAAGAAGAACTCATACTTAATAAAATTATTGGGTAAAAATAATAAAGAATTTCTTTATTTAAAGTTATTAACGTTCAAACTTTCCATTTTCTTATAATAAATGTAAATTTGTCGCAATAAAAATGACATACTGAGCGTAGTCGAAGTATTTGAAGCGAATGACTTGCGCATTTTTGTAATTCATTTTCCTGCTGTTTGTTCCAATCCACGCAAAAATGCGTGGGATTTCCACTTCCATCAGGGCTAAAAGATAAATTACAGGAATCCTTGAAAACCTCTGAGCCTTTGCGTCTCAGAACCTTAGAACCTTAACGATGAAATACAATCCAAACGAAATCGATGCCAAATGGCAAAAACATTGGGCAGACAATCAAACATTTGCAGCAAGCAATACGTCAGACAAACCCAAATATTATGTTTTAGACATGTTTCCTTATCCGTCAGGAGCAGGATTGCACGTTGGGCATCCGTTAGGATACATTGCATCGGATATTGTAGCCAGATTCAAACGCCACAAAGGATTCAACGTTTTGCACCCACAAGGATACGATTCATTCGGACTTCCAGCCGAACAATACGCCATACAAACTGGACAACATCCAGACAAAACGACTAAAGAAAACATTGCCCGCTACCGTGAGCAACTAGATAAAATAGGATTTTCATTCGATTGGAGTCGTGAAGTGCGCACCTCAAATGCCGATTATTACAAACACACCCAATGGATTTTTATTCAACTATTCAATTCGTGGTACAATAAAGCGACAGACAAAGCTGAAGATATTTCAACATTGGTTTCCCTTTTTTCAACAGAAGGAAATGCAACTGTCAACGCAGTTTGCGATGATACTATTGCTCCGTTTTCTGCTCAAGATTGGAACAGTTTTTCATCAGACGAAAAACAAAAAATACTATTACAATACCGTTTAACATATCTGGCCGAAACCGAAGTGAATTGGTGTCCAGGATTGGGAACCGTTTTAGCTAATGACGAAATCGTAAATGGCGTTTCAGAACGTGGAGGACATCCTGTGATTCGTAAAAAAATGACCCAATGGAGCATGCGTATTTCTGCTTATGCCGAGCGTTTGCTACAAGGATTAAATGATATCGACTGGAGCGAATCCATCAAAGAATCGCAACGCAACTGGATTGGAAAATCAGTAGGAGCCATGGTCAGCTTTTTTGTCATTCCGAGGAACGAGGAATCTCATAAAATCGAAGTTTTCACAACTCGTCCCGATACTATTTTCGGCGTAACTTTTATGACCTTAGCGCCAGAACATCCTTTGGTTCAAGAAATCACGACGCCAGAACAAAAATCAGCTATTGAAGCCTATATCGAAAAAACCGCAAAACGTTCCGAAAGAGAGCGTATGGCCGATGTAAAAACCATTTCGGGAGTATTTACAGGAGCTTATGCTGAACATCCATTTACCAAAGAACAAATTCCCGTTTGGATAGGTGATTATGTACTCGCAGGATACGGAACAGGTGCCGTGATGGCGGTTCCTTGTGGCGACGAACGTGATTATGCTTTTGCCAATTTCTTCAAAGGACAAAACGGAATGCCAGATATTAAAAATATCTTCAATAATGTCGATATTTCTACCGAAGCGTATGGCTCGAAAGACAATGTGATTATTGCCAATTCCGACTTCTTGAACGGTTTAAACTATAAAGAAGCGACCAAAAAAGTCATTGCAGAATTAGAAACATTAAACCAAGGACAAGGAAAAACAAATTACCGTTTGCGTGATGCTGTTTTCTCTCGTCAACGTTATTGGGGCGAACCGTTTCCGGTGTATTATGTGAATGGTTTACCACAAATGATTGATGCCAAATATTTACCAATCGCATTACCAGAAGTAGAGAAATATTTGCCAACCGAAGACGGACAACCACCATTAGGAAACGCAACCGTTTGGGCTTGGAACACTGACACCAATCAAGTTGTCAGTTCGAGCGCAGTCGAGAACAAAACCATTTTTCCATTAGAACTAAACACCATGCCAGGTTGGGCAGGTTCTTCGTGGTATTGGATGCGCTACATGGACGCACACAACGCAACCGAATTTGCGAGTAAAGAAGCTATCAAATATTGGGAAAGTGTCGATTTGTATATTGGCGGAAGTGAACATGCAACCGGACATTTGTTATATTCTCGTTTTTGGAACAAATTCCTAAAAGACAGAGGTTATGCACCAACCGAAGAACCTTTCAAAAAATTGATTAATCAAGGAATGATTTTGGGAATGAGTGCTTTTGGATTTAGAATAAATAATGTTAGGGTGTATGAGGTTGTTGAATCTTATAGAGTTGATGAAAATAACACAAGTATTACTCTTGGGTCTCTTTTAAGTGAAGTAAAGCCTATTAAGGCGATAGTTTCTAAAGACATTCTGTTTTCAAGTATTAATTTGAAAAGTACAGCTTCAAGTTCACAAATCAGCCCTGATCAAGTTCATGATTTTGACAAGAAAAATGCTTTACTTAACTTTGTATTCAATAAAGCTGAATTTAATAATGATCAAGTTGATTCTATATTGAATGGAGCATCGGCATTAGTTTATAATATTACTCCAATACATATTAATTTATCTGTTATCAATGATATAACTAATGAGTTAGATATTGAAGCTTTCAAGAATGATTCTTTATACTCCGATTACAATGACATAGACTTCATCACTGAAGACAACGGAAAATACATCGTCGGTCGCGAAGTCGAAAAAATGTCTAAATCCAAATACAACGTAGTCAATCCAGATACTATTTGCGAAGAATACGGAGCAGATACTTTGCGTTTGTACGAAATGTTCTTAGGTCCACTCGAACAATCAAAACCTTGGAATACCGCAGGAATTACAGGAGTTTTTGGTTTCTTAAAAAAACTATGGCGTTTGTATTTTGATGATAATGGGTTAATTGTAACCAACAACGAACCATCGAAAGACAGTTTGAAATCATTGCATAAAACCATCAAAAAAGTAACAGAAGACATCGAGAATTTCTCTTTCAATACTTCGGTTTCGCAGTTTATGATTTGTGTGAATGAATTGGGAACACAAAATTGTCACGAAAGAGCTATTCTAGAACCATTGGCGATTATTCTTTCGCCTTATGCACCACATATCGCAGAAGAATTGTGGAATCAGTTAGGAAATTCAGAATCAATTTCGACAGTAGCTTTTCCTATTTGCGATGAGAAATATTTAGTAGAAAGCGACAAGGAATATCCTGTTTCGTTTAACGGAAAAATGAAATTTACTATCAATTTGCCTCTGGATTTAACACCAGCTCAAATCGAAGAAATCATCATGAAAGACGAGCGAACCATCAAACAATTGGACGGAAACACGCCTAAAAAAGTGATTATTGTTCCTGGGAAAGTTATCAACTTGGTTGGGTAAATAAAAATTTCCGTCAAAATGACATTCAAAAAAATTGGCTCATAATTTGATATTAATTATGTAATTTTATAATTCAATCTAAAAAACAAAAAACATGTATAGTTTATCATCAATGATTTTAATAGTTGCGATTATGCTCGTAAGTTGGTTAGTAAGTTCACGACTAAAAAGCAAGTTCGAACACTATTCTAAATTACAATTGCAAAACGGAATGTCTGGACAAGAAATCGCCGAAAAGATGCTTGCCGATAACGGGATTCGTGACGTAAGAGTGATTTCGACACCAGGACAATTAACAGATCATTACAATCCAGCAGATAAAACCGTAAACCTAAGTGAAGCGGTTTACAACCAACGAAATGCAGCAGCAGCAGCCGTTGCAGCTCACGAATGTGGTCATGCTGTACAACATGCAGTAGGTTACGAATGGCTAACGATGAGGTCAAAATTAGTTCCCGTGGTAAATATTGCCTCAACTTATATGCAATGGATATTGTTAGCAGGAATCCTAATGGTTAGAACTTTTCCATCATTGTTATTAATAGGAATTGTAATTTTTGCAGCCACAACAATATTTTCGATTGTTACTTTACCAGTAGAATATGATGCGAGTAATCGTGCGTTGGCTTGGTTAAAAAATAAAAACATGCTTAATCCAGCAGAATATGCAGGAGCAGAAGATTCGCTAAAATGGGCTGCAAGAACTTATGTAGTGGCTGCCTTAGGCTCTATTGCAACGCTTTTGTATTACATTTCTATTTACATGAATAGAAGATAAGTTTTTAAAGAATTTAACTTAATCCGTTTCGAAAGAAGCGGATTTTTTTATTTTCTATAAAAGCTAAAATGGCAATTAGAATCAGATTTAATGATTCTTCTTCAAAGATTTATAAGCAATTCCTAAACTAATTAACATCAAAAATCCACCTAAAACAAATGGTGCTCCAGCAAATTGAAATGGTGCCGTTTTGTGTGTAAAAAAATAAAAAACACTCGACATCATTGGCGGACCAATAATTGACGATGCACTCATCATACTTGTCATCGTACCTTGAATCTCTCCTTGTTCTGTAGCTGGAACTTGTCCTGAAACAACAGATTGTAATGCAGGTCCAGAAATACCACCCAAACAGTACGGAATTAAAAACACAAACATCATCCAGTCTTTAGAAGCTACGGCAAATAAAAACATTCCAATGCAATACAATGCCATTCCGATAAAAATACTTTTATTATTACCTAATCTTGGATTTGTATATCGAATTAATCCGCCTTGTACAATACCTACTAAAAGTCCCACTACTCCAAGTGAAATACCAACCATTTTTTCGTCCCAGCCAAATTTATATATTGTAAAATAACTCCAATTACTTTGAACGGCGTGTGATGCAACATACAAAATAAAAGTAGCGACAATTAATCCTATTAAAGTTGGATATTTCTTTAAATTCAGAATGGCTCCAATTGGATTGGCTCTTTTCCAACTGAAATCTCGTCGATTTTCTTTGGCTAATGATTCTGGAAGAATAAAAAACCCGTACAAAAAGTTAACCATACACAAAATTGCTGCTGCATAAAACGGAATTCGAGCTCCATATTGTCCAAGAAATCCGCCAATTACTGGGCCAATAATAAAACCCAATCCAAACGCTGCACCAATTAATCCGAAATTTTTCGCTCTATTTTCTGGCGTGCTAACATCAGCAATATACGCTGATGCTGTTGTGATGCTTGCTCCAGTGATTCCTGCAATTATTCTACCTACAAAAAGCCACGTTATTGTTGGCGAAAATGCTAAGAGCAAATAATCTAATGAAAATCCAAATAAAGAAATCAAAATGATGGGTCTTCTGCCATATTTATCGCTCAAATTCCCGATTAATGGTGAAAATATAAACTGAGTTATTGCATAAGTAAAAATCAACCAACCGCCATATTTTGCTGCTTCGCTAATGTCAGCATGAATTAATTCTTTGATTAATTTAGGAATAACAGGGATAATAATTCCTAGTCCAATAATGTCGATTAACATGGTTATAAAAATAAAACCAATGGCTGGAGATTTTTTGTTTTCTTTCATATTTGGTAAAAATACAAAAAAATAAATCCCAAATTCTATTAATAGAATTTGGGGTTTTTATAGAATTTTGAAACTAATTACAGTTCCAATGCTTTCTTAGGATTGTTGTCCATTAATAATTCTAAAGGGTTTTCTAAAGCTTCTTTTACAGCAACTAAGAAACCAACTGACTCACGACCATCGATAATTATTTTTGAAAATGAACCATTGCGGCATCTAAAAGTTGTTTCTTCATTGCAACAACACTTTCTATTCCTTTGACGTCATGTTTAATTCCGTTAATTTCAAGAGAATAATTATTTCTAGAACTAAGAATTTTACAGATAATTTTTTTGTTATTGTCATCAACTAAAATGTTGAAACTATTTTTTTGATCTCTATAAGAAATTCTATCTGCATCAATTTCTTTTCTGTGAATTAGAATTGTTTTAATTGTATGATATATTTTTAATTCTTCAGCTGTAGTTATAATTAAGCTACCGTTTTTAGATTCTTCTTCGATAACTTTCTTTAAAGCTTTTTGAATTGAATTAGAATTAATTTGTTCTCGTATTTTTAATTTTATTGGGTCAGTCATCCTTTTACCATTCATTCTATTAAAAATAGCTTTGATAAAATCATCAGATGGATCATATAACTCATTAGCAAAAGCGGCTGAAAAGCCTTGTAAGAAATAGAACTCATTAGCTTCTTCTAATAATTCTTTTATGTCAATATTGTTTTTATGTAATTTCGATAAATTATCAATTAAAATGTCGTTTATTTCATTGAAGTCAAAAACTAAAAATGGATTCACATTTAAACTAGTTTCTTTATTTGCTTCATTGGCACTATAAACTCTCCATTCAAGTCCGTTTGTTAAGATTCCCAGTTTACAACTTGGAGTATTAATGAAATATCCATTTAATTGCCAGGCTTCTTTATCAGTTAGCGTTTTAGCATATTTTTTACATTCAACAATAATTTCAGGGTTTTTACCTCTAATTAATAATCCAATATCAGCTTTGTCATTTTTTTGTCCCCAACCAGCATTAATTTCGGTTAGCATATCGTCCATTCTGCTATAGCCTAAAATTTCAATAATTGGCTCAATAAGATATTGTCTAGTTTGAGCTTCATTAGTACACTTTTCTTCAAGTTTACTAAAATCAATTTTAGAAAGTGATTTTTTAATAACGTTAGCTATTTGTCTATTTATCGGCATATTTGAAATATGTTAGGTTGAATTGTTGTTAAAGATAGAAAATTCTCTCAATTTTAGATATTATCAAATCGGAAATAAAATTTTAATTCAACAAAAAAATCCCAAACTCTTTCGAATTTGGGATTTAGAATCTAAACCTAGCAGGTTTCAAAAACCTGTTAGGTTTTATATTATAACTCCAAAGCTTTCTTAGGATTGTTATCTAAAAGCAATTCTAAAGGGTTTTCTAAAGCTTCTTTTACAGCAACTAAGAAACCAACTGACTCACGACCATCGATAATTCTGTGATCATAAGAAAGTGCAACGTACATCATTGGGTGAATTTCCACTTGACCATTTACAGCAATTGGACGTTCGATAATGTTGTGCATTCCTAAAATCCCTGATTGTGGTGGATTGATAATTGGTGTAGATAACATACTTCCAAAAACACCACCATTTGTAATAGTAAATGTTCCGCCAGTCATATCATCAACTGTAATTTGCCCGTCACGAGCGCGAATTGCCAAACGTTTGATTTCGGCTTCAACACCACGGAAAGTTAATAATTCTGCATTTCTAACTACAGGAACCATCAAACCTTTTGGTCCAGAAACTGCAATCGAAATATCTGCAAAATCGTAAGCTACTTTATAATCGCCGTCCATCATCGAATTAACGTCTGGGAAAAGTTGTAAAGCACGAGTTACCGCTTTGGTAAAGAAAGACATATAACCCAAACCAACACCATTGTGTTTTGCTTTGAATGCGTCTTTGTATTCATTACGAATCTTGTTTATAGGAGTCATATTAACTTCGTTGAACGTAGTTAACATAGCTGTTTCGTTTTTAGCAGCAACTAAACGTTCAGCTACTTTACGACGCAACATAGATAATTTTGTGCGTTCTGAACCACGTGAACCTCCAGTTGGTGTTCCCATAGAAGGCACTGCATTTACAGCATCTTCGGTGGTAATTCTTCCTGCCTTTCCTGTTCCAACAACTTCAGATGGTTGTATGTTTTTTTCGTCTAATATTTTTCTAGCTGCTGGCGAAGGAGTTTGTGCGGCATAAGTTTTCTCAGCTACTGGAGCAACTTTCGGAGCTTCAACTTTTACTTCAGCTTTTGGAGCTTCGGCAACTGGTTTTGCTTCAGCTACTGGTGCTGATCCAGATGGTTTTGCAGCAGATGTATCTATTAAACACACAACTGCTCCAACTGCAATTGCATCACCTTCTTCAGCTTTTAACGTAATAATTCCGCTTGCTTCTGCAGGTAATTCAAGTGTCGCTTTGTCCGAATCAACTTCGGCGATGGCTTGGTCTTTTTCTACATAATCGCCATCTTTTACTAACCAAGTTGCGATTTCAACTTCTTTGATTGATTCCCCTGGTGATGGGACTTTCATTTCTAAAATCATTGTATATTTATTTTAAATGATGAATTCTATATTTTAAATTAAGGTTTTATTCTCACAATTTTATTGTCTTTCAAAACGACCAATTCGCTATTCATTTTCTTTTTGAATTCAATTAGTTTTTCATGAACTTTATCCATTGCATCAATTATTTTTTGAGCATTTTCCGATCTTTTATATTCTTTATTTACCATAATGAAATAGTTTATCAAATTTATCTTTATTTAAAATTTTTGTTCATTCTAATAAATTTTCTATCGAAATGTCTTCGTCAATTGCTGACCAATGTACGCCATCTCCATTGCCGATTAACCTCCAATCATTTAATTGTGCTACCGTTGCTTTTCTTAATCTTGGAAACCATTCTAAAGGAATTGACAATTCTCTTCCATC
>NZ_JAYURN010000100.1:0-12116 GCF_043756175.1 Flavobacterium sp. | reverse complement strand
GTAAGTGCAATAATGGGTACATTAGATTTTAATGTTTTTCTAATGTATTCGGTAGCTTCAAAACCGTTCATTTCAGGCATTTGTAAATCCATCAAGACAATATCAAAATTTTTCTCTTTAAGTTTATCTACAGCAATTTTTCCATTTGATGCAATTTCACATTCGAAACCAAAATCATCTAACAAGGTTTTCATTAGTAGTTGGTTGAGTTCCATATCTTCGACTACTAGAATTTTAATATCTTTTACTTCCGAATTCAATTCGATAATTTCAGGTTCTAAAACTGCTTCAGCGTTTGTTTTTTTGAAATCTAATATAAAACTAAAAGTAGATCCTTTGTCTATTTCACTCTCTACTTCTATGGTTCCCTTTTGCCCTTCTACTAATTGTTTTACAATGGCAAGTCCTAAACCTGTTCCTCCAAACAATCTTGATGTTTCGCTAGTAGCTTGTTGAAAATTTTCGAAAACTTTTTCTATTTTGGTGTCTTTTATTCCTATTCCTGTGTCTGCTACCGAAAATTTTACGGTTACATTATCCTCATTTTCAGAGATTAAATTTACGCTTACTGTAATTTTTCCTTTGTTAGTAAACTTAATCGCATTGCTTAATAAGTTTAATATAATTTGATGCAAACGGATTGGATCTCCAACCAAAACTTCAGGAATATTCTTATCGTAATTTGTAATTAATCTTAGGTTTTTTTCTTGAATTTTGGTTTCAAAAAGATGCAACATCGCATTTATAGATAATTTGAGTTTGAATGGTGTTTTCTCGAAAGTCATTTTTCCAGCATCGACTTTTGCTAAATCTAGAATATCATTAATTAATACGATTAAAGCATCTCCACTCATTTTTATGGCTGTTAAATATTCTTTTTGTTTTGCAGTAAGTTCGGTTTTGAGAACTACTTTTGTAAAACCAATAATAGCATTCATTGGTGTACGAATTTCGTGACTCATATTCGAGAGAAATTGTTGTTTCGATTTTACGGCTTCTTCTGCATTTTTTGTAGCAGTTTCGGCTGTAATTTTAGCCTCTTCAGCAATACTTGTCGCCAATTCTGCAAAAACTTTGGCTTCGGTCAGTTCTTTTTCCAACTGTTTCTGCTCTGTAATATCTCTTGCAACTACCACAGCACCTATTACTTTACCTTCTTCAGATTTATAAACAGATCCGTTAAACAATACATCTGTCAATTTATGGTCTTTGATTGTAAGTGGGTAATCTACTACAAATCCTTTATTAAAAACGGCTTCGTAACCTTCTTTGGCTTTACTAGGATTCGTGAAATAATCGATAAAATTAGAACCCATTAATTTTTCTTTTGATACTCCTGTTACTCTAACTGTTGCAGCATTACAATCGGTAATTTTGCCTTCTGGACTTATCGTAAATAAAGGATCGCGACTAGCTTCAATCAGACTCAAAGAATATTGCGAAGCCAATTTCAAAGAATAACTGTAGTCTTCTAATTCTTTATTTTCGATAACTCTTTTTTCTTTTTCATCATTTTGAAAAGCCAATTCCTTATCGGCAATAACTAATTCGTCTGCACGATCTTGTTTTTCTCCTGTTTGAAATTGTAATTCTTTGTTGGCAATGACTAACTCATCTGCGCGATCTTGTTTCTCTCCTGTTTGAAATAGTAATTCTTTGTTGGCAATGACTAATTCTGCAGCACGTTTTTCTTTTTCTTTGTTTTGAAAAGCCAATTCTTTATTGGCAATGACTAATTCTGCAGCACGTTTTTCTTTAATTCTATTTTGATATTCTAATTCTTTATTAGCAATTAACAACTCATCCGCCCGATTTTCTTTTTCTTGATTTTGAAAAGCCAATTCTTCATTAGCAACTAATAATTCATTTGCACGATTTTCTTTTTCTACATTTTGATATTCTAATTCTTTATTAGCGATTAATAATTCGTTGGCACGATTTTCTTTTTCGCTATTTTGATATTCTAATTCTTTGTTTGCAATGGCTAATTCTTGTGCTCTTTTTTCTTTTTCATCATTCTGATAACCTAATTTTTTGTTAGCTTCTCTTAAATCTAGCGCCCATTTTTGTTCGGCAATATCTCGTGCAACAATGACAACGCCTAAAACATTTCCAAAATCATCTTTATAAACAGAACCGTTAAACAATACATCGGTTAGTTTTCCTTCATTGTGAAGAATGGTTAGTGGATAATCTGAAACCGAACCTGTTTTGAAAACTTCTTGATATATATCTCGAGCTTTCTCATGTTCTGTAAAATAATCAAAAAAATCGGAACCAATTAATTTGCTTTTTTCAATTCCTGTTATTTTTCCAGTTGCTTCGTTGGTGTCTGTAATTTTTCCTTCTGTATTTATAGTAATAAGTGGGTCAAGACTAGCTTCTATTAAGCTCAATGAATATTGAGAAGCCAATTTTTGAATATCATTAAAAAGTGCTAATTCTTTATTTCTTTTTTTCTGACTATTAATGATATAAAAAATAAGAACTGTAACAGCTGTAATTAATGAAAAGAGTAAAAAAAGTAATAATTCTGAGGTATCTGCACTTTTTCCGTTGTCAATTTTTTGTTGTTTTAGCAAGATATTTTCAGCCGCATTTATTTCAGAAATTAGTTTTCTAATGGTGTCGGTAATAACCTTACCTTTATCCATATTAATCCTTATATCATTTATTTTCAAGCCATTAATGTTAACTTTACTATCTTCAATAATTAATTTAGATAAATACAATCTTTCTACAATCTTTGTTTTTAAACTTTCAACCCGAATTTGCTGATATGGATTGTTTTTTGTTAACAATTGTAAATCTGAAATATTTTTTTTTGAATTATGAATTGCTTTACTGTAGGGATCTAAAAATGTTATATCTCTTGTAAAGGCAAAACCTCTTGAGCTCGTTTCAACATTAATAACATCTAAAAGGACAACATTGCTTTTTGCTATCACATCTTGTGTATGTATTAGCGAATTATTTGATGTTTTTATAGTTTGAGTATTGTAAAAATAAATCCCCAATAATGTAGCTAATACAATTAATGTAAGTGAATAAAAGAGTGTTGTAGTTTTTTCTAATGTGAATTTCATAATTTATATTTCTTCTATCGGACTTCGTCGTTTGTCTTTGAGTTGTTTAAAATGTGATGGAGAAAGTCCTGTTACTTTCTTAAACTGACTAGACAAATGCGCTACACTACTATATCCCATTTTCCAAGCAATTTCCGTTACGTTGTGTTCGCCATAAATTATAAGTTCCTTGATGCGTTCTATTTTGTGCGATATAATAAAATGTTCTATCGTTGTGCCTTGTACTTCTGAGAATAAATTAGCGAGATAAGTGTAATTATGATCTAGTTTTTCTGACAAATAATCAGAGAAATTAATCTTAATTGGTTCTTCGGTATGGTGTACCATCTCAACGATGATATTCTTAATTTTTTCAATAAGAATGGCTCTTTTGTCGTCCATTAACTCGAAGCCAGCATCAATGAGTCCTATTTTGAGTAGTTGTCTTTTTTCTGGAGTAATGTTTTCCATAATTTCGACCACACCCAAATCGACCATGATAAAATGCAATCCGAGTTTTTTAAGTTCATCTCGAACTGATATTTTACAACGATTGCTAACCATATATTTTATATATAACTTCAAATTTTTTCGATTTACAGATTTATCAAAGGTGATTAAATAGAAACTAAAAACGTTACAGAAATTTAACTAAAAGTTATATAATTCATAGGTTTTTAAAATATATTTTTTGTGAAGTTACCGCTTTATCTTCGGTTACTGCTCTCATTTCTATTTTCTCTAAATAATTATCAGATTAATCTTATTAGGAATGTAGAAAAATTATTTATTTGAAAATCAAATAATTAATTTTTCTAGTTTAAAAAGTATAATTTCTAAATGTGTTTATGTCATGAGAGAAAATGTTTTAACACTAATTTGTTTTTGGTTCTTATAGAAGGGGCTTCGGTAGTCTATTATATTTTCTAAGCAGACCATCATAATCACCATCACAACAAACATCATGACCACCATACCTAAATACAGTATTCTTGTTTTATTGTTTTGAACGGGTTTTGATCCAATACTCAATTAACTTCTATTTTAGAAAAATGTATAAACACAATAATTCAATAATTTTTAGTTAACAATTTATTTTTTTCTGAACTTTACAGAATGTTTGCATTAGTAGATTGTAATAATTTTTATGCCTCCTGTGAGCGGATTTTTAATCCAACTCTAAACGGAAAGCCTATCGTCGTATTATCTAATAACGACGGTTGCGTTATTGCGCGAAGCAACGAAGCTAAAGAATTTGTACCTATGGGTGCAGTTGCCTTTAAGTACAAAGAAGTTTTTAAACTAAATAATATTAACGTCTTTTCGGCAAACTATGCGCTTTATGGCGATATGAGTAATCGAGTGATGAATACACTTCGGGAATTTACGCCCGAAATAGAAATTTATTCTATCGACGAGGCATTTTTACAATTTACAGGTTTTGAAAATTACGATTTGAATGAATACGGTATTACTATTCGTCAAAGAGTAAAAAAAGTAGTCGGCATGCCTGTTAGTATTGGTATTGCACCCACCAAAGCGTTGAGTAAAGTTGCCAATAAAATTGCAAAAAAATTCTCAGATAGAACAAACGGTGTTTATGTTATTGATACCGAAGAAAAAAGAATAAAAGCCCTTAAATGGACAAAAATACAAGATGTTTGGGGTGTTGGTCGTCAAATATCTAAACGATTACAAGCCATAAAAGTTTTTACAGCTTATGACTTTACACAATTAGCCGATGAGTACGTTCAATCTAAATTTTCTATAGTAGAATTACGTTTAAAACATGAATTAGAAGGCAAACAAAGATTGTCTTTAGATGAGGTAACCAACAAAAAAGCTATTGCAACAACCCGAAGTTTTGAAACCACAATTACGGATATTAATTACCTCAAAGAACGTGTTTCAACTTTTGCAGTATCATGTGCCGAAAAATTACGCAAACAAAATTCGCATTGTAATATTTTGATGCTTTTTATACAAACCAACGGTTATAATCTTGACCAACCTCAATACAGCCGAAATATAGTTATCAAATTACCTTATGCCACTAATTCGAGTATCACACTATCGCAATTTGCCATAAAGGGATTAGAAGCTATTTATAAAAAAGGATTCTATTTTAAAAAAGCGGGTGTAATTGTTTCGGCATTAACACCACAAGGCGAAAAGCAAATGAATTTGTTTTTGGACGAAAACCCAAAACATGAAAAATTGATGGCAACTATTGACAAGCTCAATGCGAATCTTGGAAAAAAGAAAATTAAGTTAGCATCGCAAGATATAGGACGTACTTGGAAAATGCGTCAAGAAAAATTATCTAAACGATATACTACCAACTGGAACGAACTTTTAGAAGTAGATTAAATGAAAATTATAAAAATTCCTAAATTCGGAAATGAATTAGAAAACCTACCGTATCAAATTAAAGACAATAAAATTCTTGTCAATTATTTTGGTGGTGTACAAGCTGGTTTTCCAAGCCCTGCTGAAGATTTTGTAGAGCAAAAATTAAGTCTTGACGAAAAATACATTACCAACCCAAACAACACCTATTTGATAAAAGTAAGAGGAAACTCGATGTACCCAACTTTGCAAATGGGAGATATATTGATTGTAAAATCCGATATTGATTTAAAAGACAATAAAATTGCAATTGTATCTATAAATAATAGCGACTATACTGTAAAAAGATACAACAAAAGTAAAAAAGTCTTTGTTGCCGATAATAGCGAATATCCTAATATTGAAATAAAAGATGAAGATGCTATTCTTTGTTTGGGTGTAGTAAAAAACTTAATACGGGATTTATAATGTGTTTTTATTCCAAACAAAGTAAAAAACTCAAGAAATTGAAACTCGCTTTAAAGCCAAATTCAGATAAATTCATTTTTCCAAGATGAACTTGGCCAAATCATGGGTTCTGTTTTTGAAACAAGAAGTAACAAAATAAACAGCATTTTGTGAATAGTTATTGTATTTTGTCATGCTGACGCAGGAAGTATCACATAATCCTTTTTTTTTCATGCTGACGAAGCATACCACACAATTTAAAAACCCCAAATCACATGAAGTGGTTTCTCCATCCAAGGAAATTTGATAATCGAGAAAGAAAAAGGAGATCGATTCAGTAGCATATCATAAGCTCTTTTTTCCACAGAGAGCTCCCATCGGTCTTCCAATTCTTGTAGCAAACCATCACGTTCTAGCCAGTTGCCTCTAAAGCCATCAACGGTAGATCCCTCTATAGACGACCAATGTGAAATAACCGCTTTAATCATGCCGTCTATTAACTGTTTTTCGGCTTCAGAAATTGTGATACCTGTTGGCACCGTTTGTGTTAATGGCAGTCCGCATAGCACTTTGTTCAAAGGTAAATAGGCTTCTTCGGTGTTGCTTAACCCAGTCACGAGGTACTGCAAATAATGCACTGCTTTACTTTGGTTTTCGGCACTGGTAAATTGCTTGTTGGCTGTAAACTGCAATCGTTCGAACAAAATGTCGAAGTAATTGTTCAGTATAACCAGTCCTGCATTTTTTATAGCTATAGCTTCCCTATTTTGGATAGTAGAAGAAGGAATTTGCCCATTATTATTTGTTGTCATAGGTGGGAATTACCACAGTGTTATTTGATTCAA
Source organism: Flavobacterium sp. (assembly GCF_043756175.1). GTDB lineage: Bacteria > Bacteroidota > Bacteroidia > Flavobacteriales > Flavobacteriaceae > Flavobacterium. The sequence goes on along the minus strand of NZ_JAYURN010000100.1, from coordinate 5,410 downwards.
ATTTAGAATATTATTTTTAAATCGAATTAGAGCAATTTTAAAGTTTTACTAATTATTTTATCCTAAAATACCCTGTAGAAATCGAGGCTAAATGGGTAAACATCCCCAAATATTTTTTTAAGCTCAAAGTAGGGAAACTTTACGCAACAGGCTGGTTCACTTTACTCATTTTCTGTATAATTAGTGTTATAATCTTTATTAAAAGTATCTTCTTTCCAACGATCTGGATTGTCTGTTATATAGTTAAAAATATTTTCGTACGCTCTAGCATCACGCACAATATGATCATGAAATGACCGCTGCCATTCGAAATTTAGATTTCCCAATAAATGAATTTGTTTTGATGTGGTCGTTTTAAATGCGCCCATAATAGAGGAAACAGATTTTATTTTTATGGGATCCTGTTGCGGCATCTCGCGTTGGGGTATCTCATGTTGGGACAGCTCATGTTGGGGTATATCGCGTTGGGACAGCTCGCGAGCTGTCCGTACGTTGCGAGCTGTCCGTTCAATAAGAGAGGAATCTATTTCGAAAAGAATATGAACATGATTGGGCATCACCACATAATTATGCAATTCAATATAGGGATATTGAGATTGGAGCCATTCTATTTGTGTCTCTGCGATTTTTCCAAATTCAGATAAATTCATTTTTCCAAGATGGACTTCGCCAAAATGATGAATTCTGTTTTTGCAGCAAGAAGTAACAAAATAAACAGCATTTTGTGAATAATCGAATCCCAACATTCTATTACGCTTTCTGTTTTTCATTAATCTTTTTATTTTTTTGACTCTTCAAATTCTAAGGGTTTAAATTTTAGATTGTATCAGGATTCCCAAAGCCCTAAAAATTCTAATTTATTTCAACCCCATCAATCTCCTTCATAATCCTATCCGTCTCCGTCAACGCTACAATTATCTTTTGATAATGTAAAATATCCTCGTAACTCAATTCTCTGTCTTTGCGATCTTTTAGCCATTTTTGTGCGGGTTGGTAGCCGCCTATGTAGAAATTCCAAGCGACTTCTGGAACGTTGGCGAAATATTGGGTTTCGTTAATGTAAACATTTCCCAGACCTGACAGGTTTTCGAAACCTGTCAGGTCTAATCGTGGTTTAACAACTATATTATCACCATCTTCTGGATATTGTGTGATGTACTTTTCTGTTACTTCACTTTCTAATAAATGGATTTGGCGTAATTGTGCGCCCAACTTTGTCAAAGTTTGAAACTTTGACAAAGATTCCAGAAACGGAACTCTCGGAAAATCTATTTTTAGAAATTCTTTGTATTTTTCTCTATAACTTGGCGAATGCAATACGGCATAGATATAATCTAGAATGTCTATTGGGGCAAAAGTTGTTGGTTTTTTTACACCTGATAGGTTTTTCAGACCTGTCAGGTCTTCTTTCTCCGCAACAAACGGAATACCCAACTGCTGTGCCATTTGATTCACAATTTCCATATTTAAATTGGGAATGCGCTTTTGTACGGACAGCTCGCGAGCTGTCCCTGCATTGCGAATTGACCCTGCGTTTAAATCATCTAATAAACTTTGTTGGTCGGTTTTTTCTGGGTAGAGATATAATGGAAAACCATAATTTCCGTCTAGAGAAGTAATTGTTGTTGGTTCACAAATCATCTTATTTGATATACCAATTGAGTTCCAAACATTATTACTTCTAGATTTCTTGACAGTTACAATACTTAAATTATCTTTTAACAAATGCTTTCCTAAATCACCTTTAGGTCTACCCATAAATCCCATGCTTTTTCCTGTGTAGTATGTAAATCTATCATCAAATGGTCTATAATTTATTTTAATAATTTTATCGTTATTAATATCATCCTTTACATCAAATTTAGCACCTATTAAAGACCAACTAGAACTTTCACTATTTATATTATACTTAGTTTTTAACTCATCTATTGAGTAAAGTCTCAAATCATTCACTTTATTTTCAATATTTTTTTTATCAATAGATATGCAGAATTCATCATTTTTAGTAGATAATCCCGATAAATAAAAGTTAAACATATTATTTAGAGAAAATCCTTTTTTATAATCATCAACATTAGTAAAGTCTTTTACGTTTAAAAAATATTCTGGAAGTTCTGGTTTAATTATTGTAAAAGGTATTGTTTTTAAATTATTAGTTTCTAAAAAATCATACTTCTTTTTTCTTTTACCAACTAATTCATGGTAATAAACAGTTGCTTCATTTTTACTTTTTGTTTTTATAAAAATATTAATTGAGACCCCTGTAGTTATGTCAAAAACATTTTCATCATTTTCATTTTCAATTGATTTCTTCTTCTTTTTAACATTTCCATTGAGGTCAATCAAAAATAATTTATCGAAAGATTGTAATAAATTCCAACGCATTCCTCTAAATGTTCCATTGTCAAAATAACCATGAGGATTAATAAATGCTAAAATTCCACTTCCATTTTTATCAATAAAATGTTGCCCAAAACGCATAAATTTTACATAATCATCATTTATCATTTTTGGGTTACGTTCTTTCAATTTTTCTTTTCCTCCTGGCTCTTTTTTATAATCTTCCATTAAGTTCATAATCCATTCACCTTTATTAGCACTTTCACCACTATACGGCGGATTCCCCATCACTACCATAACAGGTGCGTCACGTTTTATGGCATTGGCTTGGTCGGCTTCGTCACTTAACCAACTACTAAATAAGGTTTGTGTGTCGGGGTGGGCTTCTTCTAAACTATTTGTTAAGAAAATTCTAAAACGTTGGTCGTCCGTGGGTTTGTAGCCTGTTTCGGTTAATAGCATATCCATTTTTAGGTGTGCCATGGCGTAAGAGGCCATTAGCAACTCAAAACCATTTAATCTTGGTATTAAATCGTTGGTAACATATTTGCTCCAAATGCCTTGTTGGCCTTCAAACTTTTTGTGTATGTGTTTTACTACTTCGGCTAAAAACGTTCCTGTTCCTGTGGCTGGGTCTAAAATTTGTACTTTGTGTACTTCCACTTCGGTTTCTACTTCTTTAATTTTAGAATTGGCACCAACTCCTGTTTGAGTAATAGATTTTTTCTTAATCTTAATTTTGCTTGTATCGGCTAAACCTTGTGGTAAATTAAATTCTGTTTTTAATATATCATCTACGGCACGTACAATAAAATTTACTACTGGTTGTGGTGTGTACCAAACTCCTCTTGCTTTTCGTAATGCTGGGTTGTATTCTCCTAAAAAGGTTTCGTAAAAGTGAACCACTGGATCTTCTTGCTTAGTACTTTTTCCGAAGTTCTTCATAATTTCTGCCACATCGGAAGCTAAGAAAATAGACACTAATTCTTCTACTATCCAAACTAAACGTGTATCTAAATCGTAACCTGCAATATCTTGAAACAATTTTCGTAAAAACGGATTACTTTTTGGGATTAACTCAGCGGCTTCCATACGAGAAAAGGTTGGAAGTGTTGGGTCGTGATAACGTGCGGCAAACATTCCGTAAGCAATAGTTTGTGCATAAATATCTGCGAAAGCTTTGTTATCAATATCATGAATCAACATTTGCTGAAACGACAACATTTGCGATTTTAGTTGCGAACGTTTTTCTTCTTTGTCATCATTATTTAATGATTTTTCAATAACGTCTGCCATTAACTTTGCTTTTCCCGCCATCATTTGCGCCAATTTGGTTGGACTTTTAATGGTTTGAGAAATGGTTTCGGCAAAGTTTTTTATAAGGTTGGTAAACTGTTCGAAGTTTTCGGGTTTAGCAAGGATACTTCCGTTCTCCACAGAAGCAATTTCTATTTTAGTAACAAAGGCTCCATCTTTATAAAAATGGAAATCCATATAGTCGGTAAAAATCAAATTGGTTAAACCGGCTTTGTATCTGTCAAATTGTTCTTTAAGTTTTTTATCTTTTAAATCTACACCAATATCCTTAGCTTCTACATATCCAATAGGAATATCCTTACGAGTTAGAACATAATCAGGAGCACCACAAGCTACGCGAGCAGGCTCATTGGTTACTAAAACATCTGGCAAAATGGCCATTAAAAGATTCTGTAAATCACCACGATATGAATGTTCTCGTGCATTTCCTGTTTTATAAAGCGTATTTATTTTGTCGAGGTATTGTTGTATGGTCATTTAGGAAATATAGTTTTCCCAAACTTAATCATAAAAAAACTCCTACACAATCACTAAATTCAGTTAGATTACAATGTCAATCTTTCTATACTTTAGACCTGACAGGTTTTCGAAACCTGTCGGGTCTATTGTTACAGTCGAAAAGCCAAAGCGGAGTGATTTGCTCTGTAACAAAAAAAATATTTTAAATAAAATGTTACACTTTTTGTAACAAAATTTTCATTTTAAAAAAAATGTCACAGTTTTTGCAACAAAAAAAATGATTTAAAAAAATTGTTACAAATGAAACACGATAAAACCATAAAAAACCTACTTGGTTTATCCCAAGAGGAAATAGCAATGCTATTGGGAATTAGTAGAATTCAGTGGGCAATGTACGAAACAGGAAGAAGGGATATCCCTCTTGCTGCAAAGCAACAATTAGCGGCTTTACTATATAACACGCAAAAAGCCAAGTCGGTTTCTCCCGAAAGTATCATGATGGCCGTAAAGGAAAAAAAGAATGAAAAGGAATGGCTAAACCGAGAATATAAAGTCCTAGACCACAAGCAACACTACCTAGAACGCAAAATAATCGCAATAGAAAATATACGAGTAGCATGTTTTGCTGCGCTAGAGGTTGTACAGTATTTAGAATTACAATCCGAGAATGAATTCACTATTAGTTTAGCAAAAAGCATCAAAACAAGAGCAACGAACACCTTACATAAGCACAGTTCGTCTCGTTTACTGGAATTAAAACTGAAAAAGGAAAGTTTCGAAATGTTAAAATACAGTTTTCAGCAAAAAATTAAAGAACATTCGACCGAGCTGTAAATCAAATAGTTAAAAATAGTTTTTAACTGATATATTTTCTTACAAAATGTTAAAAAAATAAAACCGCCGCATAGCCCGTACTCTTTGGCATTCTATTTGGAAATGTAAGAATAGTATTAATCATAAAAAAACCTATTATTATGTATTCATTAAACAGAATTACCACAGTGGCCGATTGCGATGTTTTATTAACATGGGCAGAAAGAGAAAAATCAGATTTGGCGTATAAGCATTATACGATTAATCGAATTACTATTAATTATGGTGAAACCTCAGTAGAAATCGAGACTGTCTTACAAGGAGTTTTGGCAGAAATTTCGGCCGCACAAATCGTAATTGACATTTTACCAGACGGGTCTACTAAAGAAGCTGAGATAAAAAAGAAAGTACGACTAGAGTACAAGAAGTTCTTGCTTGAAAACAGAAAGGACAGTTATGGATCGGTAGCACTTTTAGAAAA
>NZ_JAYURN010000099.1:0-4156 GCF_043756175.1 Flavobacterium sp. | reverse complement strand
GTCTTATCCTAAAATACGTTGGCCATTTTTTAGGTTAATTATTTTTGTTTTTGTCAAATTAGCAAGTGAATTTGCTGTTAGGTTTTTTTAGTTTTTTTCTTTCTAAAAATGAAGTTTAAAAATGGGATTGATAAATTTTGGTTTGTCAATCCCAACTTCATTTTTGAGAGATTATGATTTTGGCACTTATTAGGTTGCTCCTCAGCAGAGCCTAACTTCATCCTCACACAATCATTTCAAAAGTAGGGTTTGTTTTGGTTTTAGGCAACTTTTTTTCTTTTTTATAATTTTTATTTTTTTGTTTATTGTATTGTAAATGAACTTCTTGCGGTTTTTTAAAATCTAAACTCCAGTGCATTCTTAAATTGTTGTATAATTCTACGGCTTGCACCACCATTTTTTGAGCAATATCGACTGATTTTATGGTCTTTCGAAGTCCAAATTCATATTTCAAAATTCCGTTAATTCTCTCTGCTATTGCGTTTTCATACGGATCGTATTGTTGGGTTGTGCTTAATATAAACCCTTTGTTTTCTGCATATTGTGAGTAATCTGGGCAGCAATATTGAATGTCTCTATCGGAATGATGTATGATGTTTTTGTGATTAAACACACAGTTTTTATATGCCATATTCAAAGCGTCTTTTACCATCGAAACTTTCATATTATCTTGCAAACTCCAACCCATTATTTTGCGAGAATACGCATCTGTTACAAGAGCCAAATAGGAGTGACCTGCATCGGTTTTAATGTAGGTAATATCGCTAACAAAAACTTGTTCGCTGTGGGTTATTTTTAAGTCAGTCAATAAGTTAGGTGATTTGTAAAAGAAATGTTTCGAATCTGTAGTGATAAAATATCTTTTGGTTTTTTTGATAAGCATCCCTCTTGAACGAAGCAAATCGTTTAGAGCATCACGTCCCATTTTTATGTTCATTTCTTCCATTTTGGGTTGTAAATATTCAAATAATTTTCTGGTTCCAGTTTTAGGTAATATTTTACGATACTCAATTACCCAATCGATGATTTTATCTTTCTGTAAATCACGATTCTTATCTCGTTTAATTTGTTGATAATAAGCTTGTTTTGATAGCCCAAGTGATTGGCAAACCCATTTTATTTTAAAAGCTTTTTCTTTCTTTTTTGAATAGGATCGCTCAATGACTCGGGCAATAACTTTTTTGAAAGTTCCTCCCCGGTAATCTTCTCGAACTCAATAATTACATCTTGCTGGAAGAATTTAATACCTTCTAAATCAGCTATTTTAAGTTTTAGTTTTCGAATTTCATCGTCCTTAGATACGAATGTTTTTTGGTTGGTGTAGTTGCTTAATTTTTTCATCCAATAGTGTATTGTTGCTCGTGAAATATTATACTTCTTGGATGCAAAGTTAGCCGATATTTGACCATTATTAATTTGGTCGATGACAAAAAGTTTGTGCTCGAAAGTTACTTTTTGATAGCCTTTTTTTCGACAGGCTTGATTTGTTGGTGTTTCCATAGGATACTAAAAGTGTTTAATTTTTAGTCAACCTATTTTAGGACGAGACATTTTTTAAGCTGACCACCAACGTCTCGTGGCTTGGAGTCAGTTGGGGAAAAGCACACACAAACTTTAAATTAAACACTATGATAACAAACACACACGAACTCTCGAATAAGCACTCAAAACCCAATTGCGCCAAACCGCTGTTGGCAGTAGTTGATTTTTTTAACGGTTACTTTTCCACCGTATTAAGTGAAAAGACAAACTAATATTTTTTACAATGAAAAAATTATTTTTATTACTTATGATTTGCGTTTTAACTTTTGTAAACGCTCAAACCGACAAAAAAACGTCTGCAACAATTGAAACTGTCTACAAAGATTCCAAAGAAGGAATTTCAACAGTTTACAAAGATTTAAAATCTACAACACCGCAAATTAAAAGTGCCTTAGAATCTTTGTCAAAAGAATTAAAAACAACAACCGATTCTCTTTGGTTGATTTTAGTGAAACAACAGTTAGTTTGGTCTTGGGGCTTTTTAATTTTGATTTTTAGTTCAATAATTAACTGGTTTTTATTTTACAGGAAAAATTACAGTGCTAATCTTAAATACGAAAAAGTTAAAGTTATAAATCAAAAATTAATGTTTAGAGATGGAAAAACAGAAGAAGAATGTGAAAGGCATCCAAGTGTTTATGGAAAACAATATACAAATATTGAAGAAGAGGGTTTATGTCTAATTCCAAATTCTAATATGTCAATTTTTAAATATGTTCATTTAGCAATTTGCATTACACTTTCTGTTTTTAGTTTTTTACATTTTTCAGATATGTTAACTGGTTTTATTAATCCTGAATTTGGTGCTTTAAAAACCATTACAGAAGTAGTTCAAAATTTAAAATAATCGCTTATATTTTCCGTTTCGGTTCAATTACTGCCAACGTTTCGTGGCTTTATTTCAGTTGCAAAACTTCGTAACCGAGTATTTTCGGCTAAAATAAACGCTTTGCGAAAGATAATTTTGATTTTAGCAGATATTTTGCAATTGAATAAAACCACTGTTATCGCTAGTTGCGGGTGGTTTATAAAAATAATTTAGAAAATAATTAAAATATTTTATAAAAACGCTTGTTTATTAGAAAATAAGTTATATATTTGCTAAAGAAATAACAACGAAGTTATTTTGTAAATCTTAAAATTATGAAACCAATTAATCAAGACGTTAAAAACTTACAAAGTAGAATTTCTTATAAAGCAAAAAAAGCAGCTGCGCCACGACAAAATCATTTTGATAATGTAGCGAGAGAATTAGGATATGCAGATAGTAATATAGCTTTTAAACATTTAGGAAAAGTTTTTATTGAAAAAGCAAAAGTTAACGCACCAAGTATAAAATTAAACTAATGCCTTTCATTTTAAAAACTAAAGAAACCGAGCAATATAGATTGTTCGGTTCTTTGCCTATCCTTTGCCGTAGCATTGGATTTGATGAAAAACAAGAGAAAAATTTGCTTTACAATTTCTCACAAAAGAAAGAAAGAAAGTTTGAAAATAATGAGTTTCTAATTGTGAAAGTCGTTTTAGAACGTGGTGGTAGCAATTAGCGATAACGTCTCGTGGCTTGGCGTCAGGAACGGCTAAACAAGCCTAAACTTTGGTTAATCGCCGACTTTCCTGATGAGCCGAAACATCGATTGAGCACTAAACCCGTTCTTGCGCCAAACCGCTGTTAGTTCTATTATAATATTTTACGTTTCAATTTGCACTTAAAGTACTGTATTTATTGACTTTATAAAATATTATAATTCAAACGAGAGCAAAAAAAAGCAACATAATGTTTGCTTTGTTATACCAAATGTTGTACTTTCGTTTTGCGATGCACTCAAATGAAACGCTTTTATTTTCAGGACTTTCACTCATTTGCTTCGTTATGTAAAAATAGTAAAACATTTTAATATTACAAAGTATGGCATCAATTAAGTTAATTTTGAGAATGCACCAGCAAGACCAAGCGGGTCATTGCCCTTTATATATAAGAGTTATAAAAGACAGGAAAGCCAAATTTATTTCTGTTGGTGTGAAATTGAAAGAAAGTGAATGGGACGAATCAAAACAGCGGGTAAAAAAGAACCACCCCAATAGCGCAAGAATGAACGCTTCCATTGCTCAAAAAATTGCAGATGCGGAAGCGCAGGTTGCGGATTTAGAAAGAAAAGTAAAAACAGTTTCAGCCAATAAATTAAAAGATGCCATTAAAGGAAAGCAAGTCCCTAACTTTTTTGAATATTCCCGTAAGCATTGCGAAAAAATAAAAGGGAGTGTTTCCATTAGTACCTATAAAAATTATCTGCTGTATCTTGATAAATTTGAAAAGTGGGTAGGCACAAAAGATGTTTTCTTTGACGATATTACGGTTTCTCTATTACTGGATTTTATGGCTTATATGTCAAATACTTTAAAGAATGGAGCAACAACACAAAGGTATTCCATTATGATTTTGGCGATAATGTTCAAACAAGCCATTAAAGAGGATATTATTCCCGAATATATGTATCCTTTCAGCAAATTGACATTAAAAAAAGACCCTGCCGAGAGATTGTTTTTGAAGAAAGACCAAATCGAGGCTCTAATTAATTATAAGACAGAAGAAGGCTCATTAAATTGTATTTAT
>NZ_JAYURN010000098.1:0-38245 GCF_043756175.1 Flavobacterium sp. | reverse complement strand
ATTATATAAAAATAAGAAAGCCGAATCGTAAGATTCGGCTTTCTGTTGCAAAAAATTTAAAAAATTCAGTCGAATTTATATATTCAGACTGAATTTTTATTTTTTTATATTGTTTTATTGTTTTACTACCTTAATAGTTTTAACTAATCCATCTACAGTAACTTTCACTAAATAAGCACCATTTGACAAATTTGACATATCTAATTTAGTTTCTGTTGCATTGATAATTTTTGTCATTACTTTCTGACCTAATAAATTATGCACAGATACATTAGAAATATCTTTTGTGTAAGATAAGTTTAATACATCTTTTACTGGATTTGGATAAGCAGAGAAGCCATTCAAATCGAAAGAACGATTGCTTAATGAGGCATCATAAGCCGATAATCTAAAATTACCTAGAGAACCATCATAACCAAAAACTCTAATTAAGAGTACATTACCAGCAGTTTGACCTATTAATGATAATTTAGAATAATCTGCTCCAACTGGAGTTGTTGTATTACCAAGGGAATCATCACAATTCACAGCAACTAATGCGCCACAAGTACCTGAATAAACTTGAACAACAGTATCTAATAGCAAACCAGTTCCTGCTACTGTAGCATCTGTTTCTATTGTTAAAGTACCTGATGCAGGCACAACAACACTATACCAAACATCTTTACCATTAGTTGTAAAATTAAGCGCTCCACAAGATGGAATAGGCGTTTCTCCACTTAAAGTCCCACCCGTATTTGAAGTATTAATAGCTTGATCTCCAAAAACAGCTCCAGGAGTTAATGCAATTGGACTAGAACAATCATCATTTACAGGAGGTGCAGCTAAAGTTGTAAAAGCTATAGATCTCCATGCGCTGAAACCAGCTCCACAATTATTTCTAACATGGAAATAATAAGTTGTGTTAGATGATAAACCTATTGCATTATAAGTTGTTGCTGTAGTTGAAGTTCCTGCAACCACAGGATCTGTAGCAACATTATCAAGTACATATTCATAATTTACTCCCGTTACTGCTCCCCATACTAAATTAGCTGATGTCATGGTTAACGTATTAAAGCTTAAACTTGAAGGTCTAGCGCAAGAAACTGGTCTACCAAAAATTGTTTCAGGTCTAAAAGCTGAATTTGCTCCCAAAGTTACAGGAGCAGCAGTTGGACTATTCGCGCTCTTTGTACCTGCAGTCAAATTATTGGTTGCAGTAAGCGTGCTAGCTACGGTAGCCAGAACACCTGGAGAAGCGTTTTGATAATCAAAAGCTACATAAATTCCGCCCCCACTATAATTAAAAGCAGCTCCAGTAAAAGGAATGTCAAATTCACCAACAGCAGTTGGCAAAGTTACGCTTCCATTACTAACTGAAGTCATTGTAGAAACTGCAGTAGCCCAAGTAGTACTTTTTAGATTTGTTGCATCAGCTGTGTTTTGTAAATAAATTTGAATATTTCCAGTTGTAGCAACATCCAAACCTACAATGTAATTAAATCCTAATGCGTTTATTAAATTTCCAGAAGTAAAACCCGAAGCTGCCATTTCGGCCGCAGTTATTATCCAAACACTTCTCTGATATCTATAAGCACCTTGTGGTCCTCTAATTTGAGAAGATGCACCATTTGTTGACAAAGCAACACTATAATCCGATTGCGCATTCATAGCCAATCCAAAAAAAGCAACTAATAATGTAAGTAATAGTTTTTTCATAATAATTTATTTAAAATTTTAAGTAAATATATATATAAAAATCAAATTATCAATATTTTACTCCTCTTTCTCCCATTTTCCAACAACACTTGTAGCCAATGCGTTTCCTAAAACATTAGTTGCACTACGAAACATATCACAAAAATGATCTATTGGTAATATTAAAGCGATTCCTTCCACAGGAATATCAAACATGCCGCAAGTAGCCGCAACAACTACTAAACTCGCCCTAGGAACACCTGCAATTCCTTTACTAGTAAGCATAAGAACTAAAAGCATGGTCATTTGCGTAGGTAAATCTAAATGAATACCTGAAGCTTGTGCAATAAAAATACTGGCAAATGTCATGTACATCATACTTCCATCAAGATTGAAAGAATAACCTAGAGGCAACATAAACGATACAATCTTATCTTTTACACCAAAACGCTCTAATTCTTCAGTCAATTTTGGAAAAACCGCTTCAGAACTCGTAGTTCCAAATGCAATGATTAATGGACTTACGATATGTTTTAACAAGGATTTCATTCTGCTTCCTAAGAAAACAAAACCTATTACAAGCAAGAAAACCCACAAGGAACTAATTCCTACTAAGAAAGAACCAAAAAATTTGGCATAGGTAAGTAACAAATCGTTTACATCGCGAATAGCAAAAACTCCTGCAATAGCACCAAAAACTCCAATTGGTGCAAATTTCATTACATAACCAACCATTTTAAGAATTACATGAGAAATAATTTCTAACACATTTGTTACTGGTTTTGCATAAGTCCCCATTGATGCTGTTGCCAATCCGAAAAAGATAGAGAAAATAACAATTTGTAATATCTCATTGGTTGCCATGGCTTCAAAAATACTTTTTGGTATAATGTGCTCTATAAAGTTTTGTGCCGAAAAATTTTGTGTTTTATCTACTACTTCTGAAGCTGTTGTTGGATCGATATCGATTAATTTAAGTCCAACACCTGGTTCGAAAAAGTTAACCCAAAACATTCCTATTAATAACGAAATAAAAGATGCAGTAAAAAACCAAGCCATTGCCTTTCCTCCTATTCGTCCTACAGATTTGATGTCTCCCAATTTAGCAATTCCTACTACTAAGGTTGTGAGTACTAATGGTGCTATAATCATTTGAACCAAACGTATGAAGACTGTTGCCAACATTTTGATATAACCACTAAATGCTTTGGCATCTTCTGGTGTATAATTGTTGTGTATAAAGATTCCTAAAACAGCTCCAAGCAACATTGCTATTAGGATTTGAGTGGTAAGATTACTAAAAATTGATTTTTTTGTTTGGATTGTAGATTCTGTTGAATTCATAGTTTATTGTTGAATGTTATTGTTTTTTTAGCCCTGATGGAAAGCGATATCCTTTTTCTTGCTTCTTTAGCAAGGAAAAGATTTAGCGGACAGCAGGAATAGCTTCTCATTTCGACAAGCTCAATGTGACAGTTATTATTTATACATTTTATTTAAAAGAAAAAAATCAGCAATTACAAGTGCCGCCATTGCTTCGACAATGGGAACGGCACGTGGTACCACGCAAGGATCATGACGTCCTTTGCCTTGTTGCTCTATAATTTCGTTTGTATTTGTGAGTACTTCCTGTTTTTGAATAAGTGTGGCAACAGGTTTGAAAGCGACACGGAAATAAATATCCATTCCGTTAGAAATTCCACCTTGAATTCCGCCTGAGAGATTACTTTTTGTAGTTCCGTTTTCGTTATACAAATCGTTGTGTTCACTTCCTTTCATCTTGGCACCACAAAATCCGCTACCGAATTCGAAACCTTTTACCGCATTTATAGAAAGCATGGCTTTTCCTAATTCGGCATGAAGCTTATCAAATACTGGTTCTCCAAGACCTATTGGTGCGTTTTGTATGACACAAGTGATGGTTCCGCCTACTGTATCGCCTTGTTTTTTGATTTCTTTGATATAGTTTTCCATTTTCTCAGCCGAAGCCAAATCAGGACAACGAACAGCATTACTCTCTATTAATGAAAAATCTAAATCTTGATACGGTTTATCTATAAAAATTTCTCCTACAGAAGATACAAAGGCATTTATTTTTATTTCTGGAATAACCTGTTTTGCGATAGCTCCTGCTACTACTCGACTTACGGTTTCTCGAGCCGAACTACGACCACCACCACGATAATCACGAATTCCGTATTTTTTTTCGTAGACATAATCGGCATGACTTGGACGATACGAATCTTTTATATGAGAATAATCATCAGATTTTTGATTTGTGTTCGGAATAATAAAACCAATTGGAGTTCCTGTGGTCTTACCTTCAAAAATTCCTGAGAGAAATTGTACATCGTCTTCTTCTTTTCGTTGCGTAACTATAGAAGACTGTCCAGGTTTACGACGTTGCATTTCAAGCTGAATAGCTTCTAAATCGAGAATTATATTTGGTGGACAGCCATCTATAATTCCACCTAAAGCTTCTCCGTGGGATTCACCAAAAGTGGTTAATTTAAAAATATTTCCGTAGCTATTTCCTGCCATTATTTCTTATTTTCAACAAATATAATCTAATCACTAAAATTTATAAAATAATATTAAGATAATATTAAAATAAATAATAAAATGAATTAACGGCATAATAATTGTATCTTTATATGCGTTAAATTAAAAACTAAAAAAATATTATGAAAAAATTATTTATTACAGCTTTGATGCTTACTGGATTTGTATTTAGCATACAAGCGCAAGAAAAACATGCAATTGGAATTAGATTAGGGGATAATTCAGGTTTTGGAGGTGAAGTATCATTTCAAACTGCTTTATCTAAAAACAATCGATTAGAACTAGATTTGGGTTTTAGAAATGAAGGCAATGTTTATTATGGTGGATATGGAAATAACTATTACAACAACGGTAAAGGTTATGCTCATAATGATGTTAAATTAGTTGGTATATACCAATGGGTATTTGATATTAAAAATGGTTTTAAATGGTATGTAGGACCTGGAGTTGGAGTTGGAATATATAGTTCAAAATATTACTATAATGAAAAAACCTATTTATTAGAGAATAAAAGTGGTGCTTTTGCTGTTATAGCTGGAGATGTAGGAATCGAATACAACTTTAAGTTTCCTTTGCAACTTTCTTTTGACATAAGACCAGAAATATACCTTAGTCCTGATTATGTAGCTGCTAGAGATAATAGTTTTGGTCCTGATTTAGGATTAAGTGCTAGATATAGATTTTAACTAAGTTTACAATAATATTATTTGAACCTATCATTTTTTGGTAGGTTTTTTTTGTATTATAATTTATCAAAATGAGATACAAAAATAGTCTAACCAAAATTAGTTAAATTACTTCCTGAAATATAGTTATATAAAACACACCCTTTTCTTAATAAATTAAATTTTTAACACAAAACAATGCATTACATCGATTAAATACGTTATTTCGTAGAAAATATATTAAAAAATTACATTTTTAATAAAAATAAAAAAAATGTTAAAATATTTATTTTATCTTTGTAAAGCAATACCACTTTCAGAATTATTTTCATTAACAAATTAATACACAGCGTATTAATTTTTTTAATCCATAGAATAGCACTTCATAATAATATGTAATTATAAACCAATTAAATATTTTAAATTATGAAAAAAGTAGTTTTAAGCATCTCCGCGATGCTGATTTCCATGGGTGCATTTGCACAATTAAACTGGAGTGATGTACTTCAAGTAGGTGATGATAACGCTTCATCTGTAGCACAAATTGGGCTATTAAATTATTCAAGTGTTGAGCAACAGGGTGATGATAATACCGCAAGCGTAATTCAAGTGGGAGGTTACAACAATTCCGATATTTTACAAGTTGGAGATGCTAATGACGCTTCTGTAGATCAGATGGGAAATGATAATACTGCAATCCAATATCAAAATGGAATGGGTAATGTAGCCATGGTTGAACAAGATGGTTCTGAAAATTATTCTGAACAATATCAATATGGATACAATAATTACGCATCTGTTTCTCAAACAGGAGGTAATAATTACGCAGGTCAATTGCAAGTTGGATATTCAAATGAAGCTATTGCAACTCAAATTGGTTGTGAAAACGAAAGTGTACAAATCCAGTACGGAACAATCAATTTAGCTGTAAACTACCAAGAAGGTCATGGAAATTACGCAGGATCATTACAAGATGGTTATTGGAACTGGTCATTTATTACTCAATTGGGTAATGACAACGGTGCTGTAACTTATCAATTTGGAGATGTTCATACAAGCGTTGTAAATCAAGTTGGTGACGGAAACTCATCATATGTATACCAAAACAATGGCCCTGTAGGACCTGAAAACCCATGTAACTGTGATAATTAAAAATAATTAAAAAGATGTGTGAGAATATTAATTTTTACACATCTTTTTTCAATTTAAATAATTTTCATGATGATGACTCTAAAAAAAATAGCATTTAATATTTTAATTATACTGTTTTTAGTAACGCATACTTATTCTCAAGAAGATATTAACTCATACGGAAATAATCAACAATCACTAATTCAAAAGAACGAATTAAAACCTATTGGTACAACTGATAGTTTTGAATTACTTAATAAAATCAGTCAAAACGAACTAATCAACAATCAAACAAATAATATACAAGAAAATACTTATGTTACTATTTCTCAAATAGGTAATTATAATAATTCAAATATTAATTTAAGTTCTAATTACGGTCAAATAGATGTATATCAGAATGGAAATAATAATTCAACAAATATTTATAGACAAGGTAATCAGGTTAATGAATCTGTTTCTCAAATAGGAAATAACAATTACATACAAGATTATTCGCCTAATTTTTACGAAAATTCATCGATACAATTAAATCAGTACGGTGATAATTTGAGTTTGTATAATTACGGGACAAACTCGCTGACAAATTCACTAAATATCATACAAACAGGAAATGATCAGGTTGTTTATATAATTAGTAATTAATCTAATATAAAATGCCAAAAATAAAATTTATACTATTCCTTACAATTTTGTTTTTTCCTTCCATTTTATTTGCGCAAATAACAAATAAAGAAGTGAAGGCGAAAATTGAAATTGAAGAAAATGCCGATCTAGTTTCGATAAGTGGGCTTGCCGAAAATTTGACTGATGGCTACAAAAGCTTATCCTATAAACTTTCTGTAATAAAAATGAGCAAAACGAACAATCGATCTAACAATTTACAATCAGGACGATTTACTCTAGAAGCCAATCAGATAAAAGTTTTATCTAAATCCCAAATAAATACAAACAATAGCAATCAAACCATTATTTTACTTCTTATATATGATGAGAACGAACAACTTGTAGGTAAAGATAGATTTGTTATTGGTGAAAAAAATATAAGTACAAATTATAATCAGCAATTAAAAGATGGTGTTGAAATTACAGGTATTGTATCCGACGAAACCAAAACAAAAATGGGGAAAGATTTTTATGATGTTTATTATACAGAATATAGTAAATTGAAACTTAACTCCCCCAAAATCATTGTTGTCGAAGAAGAATTAAGCAACTCCAGGACTACGAGAATAAAAATAAAAGTAGATAGTGATATACTAAACGAATTTATCACAAAACCAGATGAAGAATATTTAGCAAGTATGGCAGATGATTCTGTAGTAAAGACCTATAATTATTTAAAAAATTTAGAGAAACAAAGCCAATCAATTAAACAATATTAGCTTGTAAAAAAAATGAAAATTCTACTAAATATATTAATTGTATTAATCGCAGGACAAGTTTATAGTCAAGATTTAGTTTATAAACCTAGGAACCCAAATTTTGGTGGAGATACTTTTAACTATCAATGGTTACTAAGTTCCGCTGAAGCACAAAATTTATACAAAGAAGACGACAGCGGTAAATTAAAACAAAAAACAGATTTACAAAAATTTACCGATAATTTAAACAACCAGTTATTAAATCAGGTCTCGAAATCGTTATTTCAGCAACAATTCGGGACAAACGGTATTACTACTGGAGTTTATAATTTCGGGAGTTTATCGGTAGAAATTTATCAATCAAATTTGGGTTTAGTTATTAGTATTCTTGATACAAACACAGGAGAACAAACACAATTAATAATTCCGTAACGATAAGTTATATATCATAAAGTCATTTTATTATTCTAAACACATAAAAGCCTTTTTATGAAATACATAAAATACATTTATCTCGTCCCAATGATTATATTAACTAGTTGTGGTGCTTATTTTAATCAACCACTTGGTATTGAAAAACCCAAACTTGGAGAAAATTCCGAAACAGGGATAAATCTAAAAAATCTACCCAAACCTAACGAACCCATTGTTGTAGGTGTCTATAAATTTAGAGACCAAACAGGACAATATAAAGAATCTGAAACCGGAAGTACTTTTAGCACTGCAATTACACAAGGAGCAACAACAATTCTTATTAAAGCTCTTGAAGATTCTAAATGGTTTACCCCCATTGAGAGAGAAAACTTAGGTAATCTTCTAAACGAAAGAAATATTATTAGATCTACCCGTCAAGAATATGCAAAAGGCACTGAGTCTCCAGAGACACAACTCACACCTTTACTATATGCAGGAGTCCTTCTTGAAGGAGGAATAATTTCCTATGATTCTAATATTTTAACTGGCGGTTTTGGAGCAAGATATTTTGGAGCTGGCGCTTCAACCCGCTATCGACAGGATAGAATTTCAGTTTATTTGAGATTAGTTTCTACATCAAACGGAAAAATACTTAAAACTGTTTATGTGTCTAAAACTATCCTTTCACAAGCAATCGAAGCAAGTTTGTTTAGATATGTAGATTTTAAACGATTATTAGAAGTCGAAACTGGTTACACAAAAAATGAACCAATACACCTTGCTGTTACCGAAGCTATCGAAAAAGCTGTAGAATCTCTTGTTATTGAAGGAATTAGAGATAATATTTGGCAGGTAAATGCTCCTGCTCTTAAAATAGTACAACTTATAAACGAATATGATAAAGAGAAAGCTATAGCAGATGAAACACAAATGTATGGTCGCCATTTATATCAGAAAAGAGGCAAATTCGGGATAGGTCTTGCGGGAGGGGCTTCATTAATCAACGACGATTATTCAAATCCTGTGGCAAGATCTATGGCTCGAGGAGAACTCAAATATTTATTCTCACCAACATTTAATCTAAATGGCTCTTACAATCTTTTTTGGTTTGGAAACACTAATAAACTAGAAACTAGTTATAATTCTTTAGATTTAAATATTGAAGCTATTTTATTACCTTTTGATAAATTTACACCTTATTTTTTTGGAGGAATAGGATATAGTTCAAACAATAATTTTGAAAATAATTTTGTTAAAGTTCAATTTGGAGGTGGATTAGAGTTTTTATTTTCAGATAATGTTGGTATTAGAGCTTTTGCAGAAAACAATTTGACTAATAACGACAATCTAGATTATCTGATAAAAGGAACTAAAAATGACTCATTCTTACGATTCGGATTAGGTTTAAATTATTATTTTGGAAAAAGAAAACCTCAAAAAAAGATTGAACCTACAGAAGTAAATTACCAAGAACTTATAAACACTAAATAAAAATATCATGAAAAAAAGAATTCTAAATTTTAGATTTTTTCTTATTGCCATGATTATTTTTTCATGTAGTAAAGAAGAAATAACCGAAACCGGTGTTGGCACAATTACTGGAAGAGTTGTAAATGAAACAACTTTCGAGCCGCTTGCTAATGCTAAAGTATCTTCAAGTCCTAACTCAAGTACGGTATTAACAGATGCCCAAGGAAATTTTACAATGCAAAATATTCCTATTGGTAATTATTCGTTCCAAGCACAAAAAGAGGGATATATTGCAAAGTTTGAGGCAGGTACTGTACTCGTAAATTCTTCAATAGAAATTGTTTTCGAATTAAAGATAAAAGAAACTGATAATAATCCGCCAACAATTCCTATACTAACATTACCAGTTGATAATGCAATAGATCAGCCATTAAATGTTAATCTGGCTTGGACTTCTACCGATCCAGAAAATAATACACTTACTTACGAAATTACTTTAAGAAATGACTCAAATGATATTATTCAAACCTTTTCTGATATAACAACGACGAATTTTACTTTATTAAATTTGAATTATGCGACCAAATATTATTGGCAAGTTTCAGTTTCTGATGGAACAAATCCAAAAGTTCTGAGTGCAATTAGCAGTTTTAGAACTGCCATTTTTCCTAATGCTAGATTCTTATATGTAAGAAAAATGAATGGCAATAATGTCCTTTTTACAGCAAATGATACAGGTAATGAGCTACAACTAACTACTAACTCTACAAATTGTTATAGACCGCGCAAAAACACGCAAGGTAACCGAATTGCATTTATAAAATCTGACGGAGCTCAAGAACATATATATACTATGAAACCTGATGGTTCTGATGTGTTTAAAGTAACGAATTCAGTTCCAATTACTGGTTTCAATCTAGATTATATTAATTTTTCTTGGTCAGGAAATGGAAGCCAGATTATATACCCAAACTTTGATAAATTATATCGTATTAATTCTGATGGAAGCGGTCTCATACAAATATATCAGACTACAAATAATAAATTTATTTCCGAATGCGATTGGAGTGTTGATGGTACTATGATAGCACTAAAAATTAATGATGTAAATGGTTATAATGCAGAAATATTAGTAATAGATAAATCAGGAAATTTATTAAGCACAGTAATCACAGGATTTAACGGAGCAATTGGCGGATTACATTTCTCTGTTAATAATCAGAAATTATTATTTACTAGAGATATTTCTGGATATCAAGCGCCTGATTATAGACAACTTGATACCAATATTTTCATATATAACTTTATAACAAATCTTACAACACAACCAGCTGTGTCAAAACCAACAGGAACTAATGATTTAGATGTTAGATTTTCTCCTAATGAGGCAGAATTATTGTTTGTAAATACCTCAAACGATGGGGTTTCTACTCGATTCATTCAAAAATATACGTTGGGAGTTACAAATACAAGAGTTACTTTATATACAAATTGTACAATGCCAGATTGGAAGTAAAATCAGTATTTTATCAGTTACTATGAAAACGATTTATTACACCTTATTTTTTATACTATTTGTATCATCTTGTGGTACAAAAAAGAGTAATATAAATAGCAATCAAATTAATTTATGTGAAACTATTTTTCAAAATTACTATGTGGGTTCTTCTAAAAAATCTATTAGATTAATTAAAAACTATGAAGATTATAAAAGCATTTTTTTAGGATTTAGGGCAAAAAAAATTCCTTACGTGGATTTTAATAAATCAAATGTTTTGGTGATTAATATGGGTGAAAATAAAACAACAGGATTTATTGTGGAAGCTTCAAAATTAATAGAAGATAATGGTAAAATAATCCTTATTTTTAAAGAGATTTATCAACCAAAAGAAAATGCAATTGCTAATAAATCATATAGACCAATTTCTATTTTTAAAATTAATTCTAAAAAAGAAATAATAATAAAATAAAATTACTTTCGTAGTGATTCATTTATGGCTTTTATATACAAAGTCTCATATAAAGGAACTATTTTTTCGACTGAAAAATTCTTAGCAGCCTCAAAAGACCTCTTTTTAAATTCATTAAGAATATTATCATCTAAAAGGATTTTTAGTGCATTTTCGGCCATATCTTTTACATCTCCAACATTACTTAAATATCCTGAAACACCATCAATATTTACCTCTGGCAAACCACCCGAGTTACTAGATATTACAGGAACACTACAAGCCATAGCTTCAAGGGCTGCAAGGCCAAAACTTTCAGTTTCTGATGGTAATAAAAACAAATCAGTAAGTGCTAAAATTTGATTTATTTCATTACTATTTCCAAAGAAAATCACTTTGTCGGTTATACCTAATTTTTCACATAACTTTTCGGCTTTGGCTTTTTCTGGTCCGTCGCCAACCATCATCAGTTTTGCAGGTATTTTTTGCTGAATTTTATAAAAAACCTTCACAACATCGGGAATATTTTTTACCTTCCTGAAATTACTAATGTGTGTAATAATTCGCTCTTCTGGTTTTGCCATTACCGAACGTTTACAAGGAATATTATCAATAATTTTATTTTCTAATTCGATAAAGTTTGGGATAACTTCTATCTCACTTCTAATATCAAAAAGTCTTAGAGTATCATCCTTTAAACTTTGAGAAACCGACGTTACTTTATCCGATTTATTAATACTAAAGGTTACTGCTGTTTTGTAAAACGGATGGTTTCCAACCAGCGTAATATCCGTCCCGTGCAATGTCGTAACCATAGGAATATTAATCCCTTGATCTTTTAGCATTTGTTTTGCCATATAACCGGCATAAGCGTGTGGAATAGCATAGTGCACGTGCAATAAATCGATTTTATGTAGTTTTACCATATCGACCAATTTGCTAGACAAAGCCAACTCATAGGGTTGATAATGAAACAGTGGATATTCAGGAACATTTACCTCATGGTAATGAACATTTGGGTTTAATAATGCCAAACGAACGGGTTGCCTATAAGTAATAAAGTGTATTTCGTGACCACGACGGGCAAGTTCTAGACCTAATTCGGTGGCAACAACGCCACTTCCTCCAAAAGTTGGATAACAAACGATTGCTATTTTCATTTATTGATTTTGATGAAACGAATTTACTGAAAATAGAATTTATCCTACGATAAATAAAAGTTAAATATTACAATTATATTTTACAACAACCATCTAATGATGCAATTCCTTCGGCAGTTGCTTTTACTTCATCTGCGCCATAACCCATTTTTGAAATACTATTTTTTATAATTTGCAAATTGGTCTTTTTAGGATTAAAATATACTGTAAATGTCATTTTTTTATCATCTAACTCATACATTTTTACGCCTTTTATTTTAAGCATTTCTGTCTTAAACTTCAGTCCACAAGTTTCACATTCCTTGCAATGATCACAATTTAAAGTGGTTTTGATAACTACTTTTTGAGTTGTTTTTTGAGCGAACGTTGTATTTGAAATGAAGAATACAAATATGATTAAGATTGTTGATTTTAATAAATTTTTCATTTTAAAATTATTTTATTATTGCTTCATAAATAATCTTCTGAATATCTTCTCGAATATTTTCTTTAGATAATTTGTTCGGTGCATTCGAGTCTGGAAAAGTTCTGTTAGATAAGAAAACGTAAACAATTTCGGTTTCTGGATCTACCCAAGTCATGGTACCTGTAAAACCTGTATGACCAAAACTTGTTAATGATGCACAACCGCATGTTGGCCCCGATGTTCCTGGCAATTGTGGTTTGTCGAGTCCTAGTCCTCTCCTATTTCCTTCGGCACAAAAATAACAGGTGTTAAAATCATTAAATGTTTGCTCAGAAAAATATTGAATACCTCCGTAATTTCCTTTTTGCAAATACATTTGCATCATTTTTGCAACATCATTAGAATTAGAAAAAATTCCTGCATGACCTGCAACACCACCTTGCATTGCTGCTCCCATATCATGCACATAACCTTGAATTAATTGATGACGAAAATAAGTATCAACTTCCGTTGGCGGAATTATACTCATATCGAACTTACGCAAAGGATTATATAACGTATTATTCATTCCTAATTTAGAAAAGAAATTTTCTTGAGATAAAACATCTAGCGTTTTATTGTTTACTTTTTCTAAATATTCTTTGAGCAAAATAAAAGTAAAATCGCTGTATTTGTATTCTTTTTTTGGTAATAATTTACTTCGAATTATTTTATTTATAATGGTATCTTTATATGATTTACTTATAAATAAATTCTCAGTCACTTGTTCAGAAAACCCAGTTAATCCAGTTTTTCGATAATATTTTTTTAACGGAAGTTTAGTCACCGAATCGACTGTGGTTTTATAAAACGGAATCCAAGCTTGCAAACGAGCATAATGTGATAACAAATCTTTAAATCGTATAGAATCTTTGTCTGTTCCCTTGGCTTCTGGAAGCATAGAACCCAATGTTGTTTCTAGATTTATTTTTTTTGCATCATATTCTTTCATCACATTAGGCAATGTTGATACGATTTTTGTTATTGATGCAATATCATAAATATCTGAATTTTTTACTTTCGTTTCATTCTTGTATGTATGATAACCAAATGATTTCTGATAAATAACTTTACCTTTTCTTGCTACTAAAATTTGAGCTCCAGGCGTCATTTTTTGATCAATTGCTTTTTTGGCAATTATTTCAATTTTAGATAATATTTCGGAATTCATTCCAACATTCTCGGGTGTTGTGAATCCTAATCTATTTATTGTCCTAATAGTTAATCCATCTCCTTGTTTAAAAAATTCTCCAATAGAAACTGGAATTTTACCTTTTGCTTCGATAGTTCCAAAAATTAATTCGGCAGAAACTTCTTGTGCAATATCACCATTTTGATAAGTTAAGATTAATCCTTTTATATTATCGAAATTCTTAATTTGTAATAATGTATATGGCTTTGCAAACACATCTAGAATTACATTGTTGTTTTCTGATATTTTTTGAATCCAAAGTAGCTCTTTTTCGGAAAATTCATGTTTTTTCCAAGCTTTATCAGATTTATGAAAACCTATTATTACAGTATTAAATTGTTTTAAATCTTGATTTAAACTATCAATATTCTCATTAAAAACTTCGGTAACTTCGGCATATTTATTTAAAGTTGATAAAAAAGTATTTCCAGAATCGTCGCCTAATTTCACATAAGCAATTCTACTTTTTGCCAAGTCCTTTATTGGTATGATTGAGTCTTTATTTTGTAGAAGTGTAATCGCATTTTCATACAATTTATATTGTAAAGAATTGTTAATCGGCTTATTCAAATCTTTATATAAAGTACTAGTTTCAATCGGTTTGTATTTATTTAAACCTGATTTATGTTTGTATTTTAATATTTTTTTTACCGAAAACTCTATTCTATCATCAGTAATTAATGTGTCTTTGTAGGCTTGCGTAAATTTTTCGATTGCTGTAGGAACATCTTCCGGGAAAAGTAAAATATCATTTCCAGCAAGGAAGGCTTCTAGGTCTATTTCGCCTGGTTTTTTAAAATTACTAGCACCTTTCATATTCAGTGCATCGGTAAAAATTAAACCTTTAAAACCCAAATCTTTCTTTAAAACATTGGTTACAATATTGTATGATATTGACGACGGATAATTGGGACGATTTTCTAAACTTGGTACGTTAAGATGTGCCACCATTACAGATGCTAATCCTAAACTAAACATTTTTTTGTAAGGATAAAACTCGACATCGTCTAATCTATCTTTCGAAAAATTAATTGTTGGCAAACCATGATGGGAATCGGTTTCTGAATCACCATGTCCTGGAAAATGTTTTCCTGTCGAGAAAACACCTTGATTTTGAAAACCTTTCATCAAAGAAACGGCTCTTTTAGTCACTTCTTCTTTATTTTCACCAAAAGAACGATTTCCAATAATTGGATTATTCGGGTTTGTATTAATATCAATTACAGGAGCAAAGTTAAACTGAATTCCAATTCGCTTGGTTTCCTGTCCCATTTGTACACCTAATTCTTCGATGAGTTTCATGTCTTGAATGGCTCCAAGTGTCATATTCCAAGGATAACGATAGGTAGAATCTAGTCGCATACTTAATCCCCATTCGGCATCATTTCCAATAAATAAAGGGATTTTAGACTCTGCTTGAAATCGATTGGTTAGTTTTGCTTGACGAACTGGTCCGCCTTGAAAGAAAATTAAACCGCCAATTTTATAGTTTTTTATCAGTTTATCTAACCCATTAAAATGAATAGTATCTTTGTTAGAATAGGCCGCAACCATAAATAATTGACCTAATTTTTCTTCGAAAGTCATGGTGTTGTAAATACTATCTACCCATTTTTTTTCTGAATCTGTATCTTCAAAAAGATTGAAACCAACTTTTGAAGGGTCAATAAATTTTTCAGTT
Source organism: Flavobacterium sp. (assembly GCF_043756175.1). GTDB lineage: Bacteria > Bacteroidota > Bacteroidia > Flavobacteriales > Flavobacteriaceae > Flavobacterium. The sequence continues at coordinate 22,532 of NZ_JAYURN010000098.1, read as the reverse complement.
TTAGATTTTTCTACATTTTTAGAAATGGCATTTTTTTCCTTACTCATATTTTTATTTACAGAACAATTGACCATAAATAAAGTGAGTACGGAAAACAATAGAAACTTAAAACCTAAATTTTTCATTATAATTCTTTATGACTGTCCGCTTTGTGGACTATTTTTTTATCAAAAATTTACAAATTTTTCTTTGATTATTGAATTTGTATAATTTTTTTATCGCGAATTCCCTGATTTATAATCTGTGAATCAGCGAAAAAAAACGTTATGCAATTTTTTTAAAAGAAACGACTGTGCCAGCTATCTTCTGCGGGAACTTCCCAAGATTCGTTAAATTCTTCGATAGAATTTACTAGATTATTGAAGACGATAGTCGAACCTGTAACGGCTTTGTCCTTTGCCATTTTTTTGAATTCGATTAATGTTTTGTGGGCTACAAACTCACCATTTTTGAAAGTTACATTCATTTTATCTAACAAATCAACTTTGTATTTTTGTTCTAATTCTTGAATAAATTGAACAGATTTATCGATAGAACAACCTGTCGCGGCTTGCACTTCCGGATTTACTGCAAAAATGATAAATCGATTATACTTTAGCAAATAAGACGCTTCAAGACTTGTCCCATGTGCAGACCAATCTTGAATAAATACTTCTGTTGAAACCTTGATTTCAGCAAATTCCTCATCGGTAAATTTACGATTGGATTGATAAATCCAAATTTTTGATTCTAATGGTAAGTCTTCAAATGGAACTAACATATATTTTTTTTTTAAAATGTAGAAACTAATCCAAAACCCGTAGTTTTCCCATCATAATATGGAATAAATGCTGTTTTTGTATTTGATTCTTTTTTGTTTGTGAAAAGTTTACTTACAGCTGGGTATAACCAATATCCAGCTTTGGCACTTAAAATTCCTATTCCTGCTCCAGCAACCACATCGGACAACCAATGTCTATTGTTGTACATTCTGAAAAGTCCTGTTCCCGTAGCAATTACGTAACCTGAAATTCCGTACCAGATTGATTTTTCTTTATACTCTTGATATAACAACTCAGCTCCCATAAATGCTGTAGCGGTATGCCCTGAAGGAAATGAGTTAAAAGATGTTCCGTCAGGTCTTTCCGATACGGATGTCCTTTTTAAAGTGTTTACTGCTAATCCCATAATCAAATAAGATGTTGCAGAAATTATAGTTCTGTCTTTAAAATTATTTTTACTATTTATTCCTAATGCGTCTATTACATATATTGAAACCAAAGGTGTGTATTGAGAAAAATCGTCTATTGTTATTTTTTCATCAATATGCTCTTTTACTTCTTCTTTTATTTCAGCATTAAAAGACAATAATTGATGACTTTCTAATCCTATAACACCATATCCTATTAATACGGCTGGAATTATTAGCTGTTTATAATTAATTTTTATATTCTTATTTACATCAACTTTAACTGAATCTATAGAAATATTCTTATATATTTCTTGTGCAAATAATGAGGAGCTTATACAAAGAAAAAATAATGGTAATATAAATATTTTTTTAATCTTAATTAAGAAAACATTCATTATAAATCTTGAGCGTTTGCAATTAGTTCGGCAATGTCCATCACTTTTATGTCAGCTTCTCTTTCTTTATTTTTTACACCATCGGTTAGCATTGTGTTACAAAATGGACAACCCGCTGCAATGATTTCTGGTTTGGTTTCTAGAGCGTCCTCAGTCCTTTCAACATTGATTTCTTTGTTTCCTGGTTCGGCATCTTTAAACATTTGTGCACCACCAGCTCCGCAACACAATCCGTTGGCTTTAGAACGTTTCATTTCGACTAATTCTGCATCTAATTTTTGAATTAATTCTCTTGGTGCTTCATATATTTTGTTGGCACGTCCCAAATAACATGGATCATGAAAAGTGATTCTTTTTCCTTTGAATTGTCCACCTTCAATCGTTAATCTTCCATCGTCTAGCAATGATTTTAGGAATTCTGTGTGGTGAACTACTTCATATTTACCGCCTAATTCTGGATATTCATTTTTTATTGTATTAAAACAGTGCGGACAAGCAGTTACTATTTTTTTTGCTTCATAAGCATTTAGCACCTCGATATTCATCATGGCTTGCATTTGAAATAAAAATTCGTTTCCGGCTCGTTTCGCAGGATCTCCTGTACAGCCTTCTTCTGTTCCTAATACTGCAAATTCGACGTTTGCTCGATTTAGAATTCGTACAAATGCTTTTGTTATTCTTTTTGCTCTATCATCGAAACTTCCTGAACATCCTACCCAAAATAATACTTCTGGTTGTTTGCCTTGAGCTAGCATTTCGGCCATTGTAGGCACTATTAATATTTCTTGCATAATATATTGTTTAATCGTTTTTTGTTTAATCGTTTAATCGATTGAGCGATTAAACAGTTAAACAATTAACCTATTTAATTAGTGTTTTCCGTCGTCGAAGACTTGTATTGTTACTTGTTTGTCTATCAAATATGTAAATTTTCCTTGGTAACGTGTTGCTTTTACTAGGTGGTTGTCTATCCAGTGATAGTTTCCTCCACGTGGTTTTCCCATGACCATTCCGTGGTATTTGAATCCATGCTTTTTGAGCCAAATTTCTGTATATTCACGGTGTTCTTCGGTTCTTGAGGTAAAAAAGAAAATAATATGTCCTTCGTCGTACCATTTGTTTAACGTAACTAATGCGTCTGGATAAACTTGGGCAGTTAGCATGCGTTCTGGTTCTTCGTTTGGAATATCATCGCAAATGGTACCGTCTATGTCTATCAGATAGTTTTTCACTCCTTCTGGTAAAATGGGGCTTATGGTTTGTCCGTTTTCTGATGCGGCTATTAAACTTTTATCTAAATCTTCGATGTTCATTGTACTGTTTATTTATCCTTGTTTTTGCGTGAGGGATTGAGGCGGTATCCTTTTTTGAGGCTTTTTTGCCGAAAAAAAGATATAGCCGAAAGCCCGACCCCGCCATTAAAAGCGGGGTCACGCCCAAAATATAATTTTATTCGTTTTTCCAATTTAATCGGTCTTGCTGGTTGTATTGCCATGGCGCTCCGTTGTTTTCGATATTTGTCATCATAGCATTTAGCGACTGTGGCGCAGCACTTTGCTCCATAACTAGGTAACGACGCATGTCCATAATTATTGACAATGGACTGATATTTACGGGACATTCTTCGACACAAGCGTTGCATGATGTACATGCCCAAAGTTCTTCGGGTGTGATGTAATCGCCCAATAGGAATTTCCCATCTGGAATAAATACACCTTTGTTGGCATCTATATTATTTCCTACTTCGACCAAACGATCACGAGTATCCATCATGATTTTTCTTGGTGATAATTTTTTTCCTGTTTGATTGGCTGGACATGATGATGTACAACGACCACATTCGGTACAGGTATAGGCGTTTAGTAACTGAACCCAGTTTAAATCTTGCACATCTTGCGCTCCGAATTTACTAGGAACTGCATTGTCATCTGGCGCTGGCGTAGCAAATGGATCGGCATTTGGATCCATCATCAGTTTTACTTCTTTAGTAACACTTTCTAGATTGTCAAATTGTCCTTGTGGGTTTAGATTTGCAAAATAGGTATTTGGGAAAGCTAATAATATGTGTAAATGCTTAGAAAAATATAAATAATTTAGGAATACTAAAATACCGCTAATGTGTAACCACCATGCACCACGTTCTATCATTATTACTAATGATTCTGACATTCCGTTGAAAATGGGTGCAATAAATTGACTAATTGGAAACGAACCTGCTTGTGTATAATGGTGTACATTCATAGTTTGCAACCACAAATCGGAAGCATTCATAATTAGAAATAAAGACATTAAAACCACTTCAAAATATAAAATGTAGTTTGCATCAGATTTTGGCCAGCCTTTCAGGTCATTGTGTATGAATCTTTTTAGATTGATGACATTTCTTCTTATCCAGAAAACTATTACTGCAATTAATACTAAAAGTGCTAATATTTCGAAAGAACCAATTAATAAGTCGTAAAATCCTCCTAAAAAAGCAAAAACTCTATGGGTTCCGAATAATCCGTCGATCATGATTTCTAGAACTTCTAGATTGATAACCACAAATCCTACATATACAATAATGTGCAGTATTCCTGCTACGGGTCGTTTGACCATTTTAGATTGTCCTAGTGCAATCATTGCCATATTTTTCCATCTTTCTGATTGATTGTCAGAACGGTTTATATCTTGTCCTAACTTTATGTTTCGGATAATTTTTTTGACATTGATAGCAAAATACCCAATTCCTATGGATAGAATAATGAAAAATAATATATTATCTAAATAGCTCATAAATAATTATTTGTGGTTTATTTTTTTTGTATTGGTTGTTCTACATAAGGTTTTTCTTTTTTACCAAAAAGAGAAACATTGACATATCTTGTTGGGTGCAATCTTACATCTTGTAATAATAATTCTAATTCTTTTGATGCTTTAGATAAGTTAGTATACATCGCATCATCTTTTAGCAATTTGCCCATTGTTCCTTTTCCTGATTCTAAGTTGGCCAAAATCGCATTTACATTGCCTAATGTTGCATCTAGTGTTTTTACGGTTGCCCCAAGATTTGCCTTGTCTAAATCGGAAGATATTTTCGCGAAATTCTGTGTGGTTTTGTCTAAATTAGCAACTGCACTGCCTAATTTCTCTTTGTTATCTATCAATATGTCATCTACATTTTTAGATACTTTACTGAAATTTGACATGGTTTTGTTAAGTTCAGCAATAGCTAATTTAAGATTTGCTTGTGTTTGAGCGTCTAAAACCGTGTTTATATTTGATATTAAATCATCGGCATTTGCCAAAACTTTGTCTAAACGAGCTTGAAGTGGTTCTAATTTTTGCCCCAAAGCGTCTGTTAATCCTAGTTTTATTCCAGACAATAACTGATCGCCATCAACAGTCATATTAGCGTCTTTATAATTAGGAATAATAGCAATTTGCTTCCCTGCAATTACTCCTGGTTCATAAATTTGAGCCACACTTGTTTTTGAAATTGGAAACTGGTCATCATCTATTTGAAGCTCAACAAGTAGTTTTCCGTTTGTATTTAGTATTATTGAATTTACTTTTCCTATAACTTTTCCGCTTACTGTTACTGGTGCCGATGTCGCCAATCCTTCTACATTATCGTACTCGACAAATAATTTTTTGTGGCTGTTAAATAAATTTTGCCCTTTTAAGAAACTGTATCCCCAAATAAATAATAAAATGGAGGCAATGACTAATATGGCTGTTTTAATTTCTCTAGTGATTTTCAAGGTAAAATATTTTTAACAAAATTAATAAATTCTTATTAGTATTACTTCTTTAATGCTTCGTTTAGGCTAATTTTTATTCCATTTTTAAATACTACAATAAAAGCAGAATCATATCCTTGAGTTTTTGCTTCAAGCAATTGCATTTTGGCAATAACATAATCGTTAGTTTCTCCGTACATATATTTGTAGTAATCTTTTTCTAAAACAAATGAAATTTTATCTAAACCATTAAAATTTTCTGGTTTTGATTCTATTTTAGAAGTACTTGCTTTTAGTTGGATTTTAAAAACTGGTTTACTAGTGTCTAATTTTTTAGTATCAGCTGGTTTTTTTATTTCTTTTGATGTGTCTTTAGTTTGAGTTTGCACACTTACTTTTGGTGTAGAATCTTTTACAACTGGTTTTTCATATTTTTTAATCTCAATAACTGGCATTGTACCTCCAAAATGCTCTACTTTCATTCTAAAAATAGCATCAGCAATCGTTTTAGCGATATTGTTTTGTCCTTCTTCAGAGTTTAGGTAAGCTCCTTCTTCTAGGTTAGAAATAAACCCTGTTTCTACAAGAACTCTGGGCATAAATGCTTTGTGTAAAACCATAAACGGTGCTTGTGCCACACCACGAGATTTTCTATTTAATTTATTTTCTAAACCATCTTGAATTCTACTTGCTAATTCGATACTTTGGTCTAAATATTCCTCTTGCGCTAATGTTGCACTTATGAGCGATTCTGGCGAATTTGGATCATATCCTGCGTATTTTTTCTTATAATTATCCTCTAACGTAATTACTGCATTCTCTTTCTTTGCAATAGCCAAACTCGAAGCGCTCTTAGAAAGTCCCATAACAAAGGTTTCAGAACCAAATGGCCCCGGTTTTACATTTGCATTACAGTGAATTGATATAAAAAAATTAGCATTGGCTCTATTTGCAATATTAGCTCTTTCTACTAATTCGATAAAAGTATCATCGTTTCTAGTGTATATAACTTGAACATCAGGGTCTGCTTCTAATATTTTTCCAATTTTGAGAGCTATTCCTAAATTTATATTTTTTTCGACACAACCATTGTATACAGCTCCAAAATCTTTGGCGCCATGTCCTGCATCGAGAACAACTTTAAATTTAGAATTCGTTTGTCCTGAAGATGTTGCAAGAAAAAATAACGATAAGATTAAAACTAACTGTTTAATTATTGATGTAATTTTCATACTTGTATTTTTTATAAATGACCCTAAAGGTTATAATTTTACTAAATGCTTAATTTTTTTAAAAATAGATTGTAAGTTTGTCACTTCAAAAATTAAGCCATATTTTTACAAAAATAGTATTTATAGCGTTGCGTACAAACTTATTTCATATCGTTTTTTTAGCTTTTTTATTAACTTTTGGATATAACACTTCTTATTCCCAAGAGTTACCTAAAAAAAGCCCTTCTATACCTACTAAAAAACAGGAAGATAGCCTAAATATTGGTTTGAAAAATATTATTAAAACTAGCGACTCCATCAAAAAAGATAGTGTTCCTAAAAAAAAACGATTACTTGAGGGTCAAATTAAGTATAAAGCTGCGAAATATGCTAAAATAAATCAAAAAAAGAAACAAATTACACTTTATGATAAAGCTGAAGTGTATTATAAAGATGTTGAACTAAAGTCTGGAACTATTGTTATAGATTACGAAAAAGACGAAGTTTATGCAGGTCGAATAAAGGATTCTGCTAATGCTTATTCGCAATATCCATATTTCAAGCAAGGAGAAAATATAGTCGAACCAGATTCTATTCGTTTTAATTTTAAAACAAGAAAAGCCTTAATTTGGAATTCTAGAACCGACCAAGACGAATTTAGAGTAAAAGGAGAGATTACAAAACGAGAAAACGATTCGGTTTATTTTATAAAAAATGCTCGTTTTACAACTTCAAAAAATCTAGAAGATCCAGAATATTACTTTTTGGCTCGAAAAATAAAGCTAGTTCCCGGTAAAAAAGTAGTAACTGGATTTACAAATATGGTAATTGCAGGTGTTCCTACTCCTATCGCCATTCCGTTTGCATATTTTCCTTTATCGAAGGAGCGTAATGTTTCTGGAATAATTATTCCAACTTTTGGAGATTCGAATGCTCAAGGTTATTTTTTGCAAAACGGAGGATATTATTTTGCACTGAGTAAGCATTATGATTTGGCACTTTTAGGCGATTATTACACAAACGGAAGTTATGCATTTAGAGCAGAAACAAATTATGCAAAGATTTATAAATACCGTGGTAATTTAAATTTCAGGTTTGAAAATCAGATTACTGGCGAACGTGGCTTACCTGGTTATGGGAAAAATAATATTTATAATTTGCAATGGAGCCATTCTCCAGATGCTAAAGCAACTCCAAACTCGAGATTTTCGGCATCGGTGAATTTAGGAAGTCAAAAATATTTCAAAAGCTCATTTAATCAAATAAATAATTCAGCTTCATTAAACAATACTTTAAGTTCATCTATAAATTATTCGAAAACATTCAATACTGTTCCGCAAGCCAATTTTGCCATTACTGCAAACCATAGCCAAAATACAAATACAGGACAAATAAACATGACTTTGCCAACACTAACGGCAAGTTTAGACAGAATGTATCCTTTTGCTAAAAATGAAGATTCTAAAAAAGGTTTTATAAAAAACATTAATCTTACTTATAATTTATCAGCGAGAAATGAAATACAAACTGTCGATTCTTTATTTTTTAAACCTCAAATGTTTCGTGATGCAAAAAATGGTATGCAACACACGATTCCGTTAAGTACTAGTTTTAAAGTTTTAAAATACTTAAACGTATCAACATCAGTAAATTATATTGAAACATGGTATATAAAAACAATTCAGAAAAAATATAATGCCGTAACCAACGTAGTCGATGAAACCATAAATAATGGTTTCGATGCCTTTAGAACCTATAATTTTAATGCAGGATTAGGAACTACTATTTACGGAACATTTAATGTAAGTAAAGACAAAAAAATCCAGGCTATACGCCATGTTATGACACCAAATGTAGGTTATGGTTATAAACCCAGTTTCGTGAAATATTACGATACTTATGCTATCGATGGAAGCGGTAAAATGGCAGATTATAATCGTTTTGAAAAAGGAATTTTTGGAGCACCAGACAAGAATTTTTCTAATATTTTAAGTTTCTCATTAAACAATACTTTCGAAGCAAAAGTAAGAGATCGAGATTCTACAAAAGTAGAGCCCAAAAAGATTATGTTACTTAATAATCTTCAATTTTCTACAGGATATAATATGATTGTTGAAAAAGGAGGTCAAGCATGGCAACCTATTAGAGTTAGCGGCGGAACAAGTTTGTTTAAAGAAAAAATGAACGTGAATTTTGGTGCAACTTTAAATCCTTATGCGATAGATGCAAATGGAAAAGCCTTAAACATTTTTAACATAGACAATGGCGGAAGTCTTTTTAGAATGACAAGTGCTAATATGACTCTTAATTATTCGTTATCTAGTAAAAAAGAAGAAAAAAAGAAAGATGATTCATTTAACAACAAAGGGGTACAAAACGGAGGTCGTGAAGACGATCTATTTGGGAAAACCACCGATTTTAGTAACCGTAATGAAAGTCAATTTGGAAAAGATAACAAAGAAGAAAAATTTGCAGGTTTTTTTAATGCTCAAATACCTTGGGACTTAAAACTAGCTTACTCACTAACTTATGATAATAATAATCGAGAGAAAAAAATATCAAATAGTTCACTTATGTTTTCTGGAAATATAGATATAACACCCAAATGGAAAGCTGGAGTTTCGTCTGGTTACGATTTTGTACAAAAAGGTGTTACTTATACCCAATTGCGTTTCGAACGAGATTTATTAAGCTGGCGAATGGATTTTAATTGGATGCCGCTTGGTAACCAAGCTTCATGGTATTTCTTTATAGGAATTAGTTCATCTGTATTAAGCGATATTAAGTGGGATAAACGCAATACACAGGACAAAACACTTTAATTTTAGATTTAAAAATATTACAAATGAAAAAAATAATTTTTACAGATAATGCACCTGCTCCAATTGGACCATACAATCAAGCAATTTTAAGCGGAAATACTTTGTATACTTCTGGACAAGTGGCTATAAATCCTGCCACAGGAGATTTAATTTTAGATAACATAGAAATAGAAACCGAGCAAGTTATGCAAAACCTTAAAGCTGTCCTTGAAGCGGCTAATATGACTTTTGACGATGTAATAAAAACAACTATTTTCATCATGAATATGGGAGATTTTGCAAGAATAAATACTGTTTATGGAAAGTATTTTACCGAAGAAACTGCACCTGCAAGAGAAACTGTTCAAGTTGCATGTTTACCAAAAAATGTAAACATTGAAATATCAATGATTGCCGTCAAGTAGAATAAACTTTTTTGTAAATATTTTAGTTAGAAAAAAACATTTTTTAATATTAAAAAATTATCCATAAAAAATGCCCCAAATAGTATCATACTTTTGGGGCATATTCAATAGGGCTTTTTATTTTTTAGCTTTTAATGCTTTTGCCTTTTCGGTCATATCGAGTGCATTATATACATTAAGCAATGTCGATTTTATATCAGCATCACCTGTAAAAAGCTCTTCTGCTTTTTCTAAATAAGGCAATGCAGATTTATATAAGCCTTCTCGTTTCGCTTTTAAAACATCATACTTTTTACTGTCCGCAGGAGAGGTTCCCAGTTTATTCATTTGATCAAGCAATTTAGTTTCTCCTTCTAGTTTTAAAACGGCAAGATTAATATAAGCATTTCTATATTTTGGGTCAATTTGTATTGCTTTCAAATAATTTTTTTCTGCTTCAGCTTGACCATCTTTAGATTTTGAAGATATAACTCCTAAATTAAAAAATAAATCGGCATCATTTGGGTTTTTAGCTAAAACTTCTGTAATTAATTTTTTATAGGTATCAAAGTCTTCCGTTTTTAAATACAAATTTGCTTCAGTAAGTATTAATGATGTATCATCAGGATTGGTAAGTCGTGCATCTACAATAGCTTTTTTTGCTCCTGGAATATCATTTTTTGCAATGTATGATTCAACAATATTCTTATAAATACTTCCTGTTCTAGAAGGTGTTTTTTCAATTTTAGGATCAGTGTGTGTTCCAATTTTTACTGCAATATCTCTTTCGGCTAGCGAACTAAAAGCGTTGTATTCGTCATTTACCTTACTTTTTGCAATATAAGTTGTAGATTCACCAGTATATTTTAGTGCATTTAACTCATTATAATATTGAATTGATTTATCATATTCTTTGGCACGTAAAGCATATTCGGCAGCAATATAAAGTCTTTCTAAATCTTTTTTATCCAGTTGATAAATTAAATATGCCGCTTGAGAAACTTCTTTATATTTTTTTTGACCATCTAATACAACAACATATTCCCAAAATATGGGTTTAAAGTTTCTTATCGTTTCATTAATTTTATCAGTATAAAGCTTTTTACCTGTTTTCTTTTCGAAATCTAAAGTTCCATTTAATCCTGAAGATAAATCAGAAATGGTTTCCATATTTATAAAATTGGCTTTTTGCATTGTAGTTACATTAGCACCCAAAGCGTTTATTTCTAAAATAGGTAATATACTTTTATAAAATTCTGAATAAACCTTATCTTCCTCTTCAATAGCTACATCACCATATTTTGTAGCATTTTTTTTGTAATCTACTAAATCTGCATCAGTAATTATTTCTTTTGCATAGATTTTCTTTAATATTTTCACTTGATCTTTTTGAGCGAATGTTGTTAAAGAGAAAAATAATAATCCTATAATAATTTTAAATTTTGTTTTCATTTTATATGCGTATTAATTTTTATTGTTAAAATTTTAAAATTAGCATTTTCAATATCTGTGCCAAACATTGAAAACCTCATTTATTTATGCTTCATCTTCAGAATCGTCTTCCTCTTCATCGGAATCATCTTCTTCTGAATCGTCATCATCATCATCGTCGTCAGTAGTTCCTTCATCTTCAAGAACTTCTAATACTGGTTTTACTCTTTCAATTACAGATTCGATAACGTTTCCGTCTTCATCAACAAGAACCTCTTCTACATCATCTTTCATTACTTTTGTAACTGCTGCGATAGAATCTTTTCCTTTTAAGTTAATTAATTTTACACCTTGTGTTGCACGACCCATTACACGTAAATCTTCTACAGCCATTCTGATGGTTAATCCAGATTTGTTTATAATCATCAAATCATCAGCATCGGTAACAGTATTTATAGAGATAAGTTGTCCTGTTTTCTCAGTAATATTCAAAGTTTTAACCCCTTTTCCTCCACGGTTTGTAATTCTGTATTCATCAAGGCTAGAACGTTTTCCGTATCCGTTTTCTGCAACTACAAGAATTTCGCTATTCATATCATTTACAGAAACCAATCCAATTACTTCATCAGATTCGTCTTTAAGTCTAATTCCACGAACTCCAGAAGCTGTTCTTCCCATTGGTCTGGTTTTAGTTTCTTCAAAACGAAGTAATTTTCCAGATTTAACAGCTATAATTATTTGACTGTTTCCATCAGTTAATTCAGCAGATAATAATTCATCTCCTTCTTTGATAGTAATGGCTGCAACACCATTTACACGTGGTTTAGAATATTTATCTAAAGATGTTTTCTTAACTAGTCCTTTTTTGGTCACCATAATCAAATTATGACTCGTCGTATAATCTTTGTTCTTAAGATCTTGTGTACAAATAAAGGCTTTTACTTTATCGTCACTTTCTATATTTATTAGGTTTTGTAAAGCACGACCTTTTGCGGTTTTACTTCCTTCAGGAATTTCGTAAACACGCATCCAATAGCATTTTCCTTTTTGGGTAAAGAACATCATATATTGGTGGTTTGTAGCCACATACATATGCTCTAAGAAATCGGCATCACGAGTTCCGGCAGATTTTTGACCTACCCCTCCTCTATTTTGTGTTTTGTATTCATTAAGATTTGTACGTTTAATATAACCTGCATGTGAGATTGTAATTACTACATTTTCATCGGCAATTAAATCTTCTATACTTACATCTCCACCTGAATATTCGATTTGAGAACGACGTTCGTCACCATATTTGGTACGCATATCTTCTAATTCTTCTTTGATTAATGCTGTTCTTAAGTTAACATCAGCCAATAAAGCTTTCAAATGCTCGATTAATTTCATTAACTCATCATATTCTAATCTTAACTTGTCTTGTTCTAGACCAGTTAATTGACGCAAACGCATTTCTACGATGGCACGGGCTTGAATATCAGAAAGTTTGAATCTTTCGATTAATTTTTCCTTGGCTTCATCGGTATTTTTAGATGATCTAATTAATGCAATTACTTCATCAATATTATCGGAAGCAATGATTAAACCTTCTAAAATATGAGCTCTTTCTTCAGCTTTACGTAAGTCGAATTGGGTTCTACGAACTACAACATCATGGCGATGTTCAACAAAATAATGAATCAAGTCTTTTAGATTCAACATTTGCGGACGACCTTTTACTAATGCAATATTATTTACAGAAAATGATGATTGTAATTGTGTGTATTTATATAACGTGTTTAATACAACATTTGGAGTTGCGTCACGCTTCAAGATATACACGATACGCATACCGTTTCTATCCGATTCGTCACGAATGTTCGATATACCTTCAATCTTTTTATCATTAACTAAATCCGCCGTACGTTTTATCATATCGGCTTTATTGACTTGGTAAGGAATCTCGCTCACGATAATACATTCGCGACCATCAACCTCTTCAAAACCAACTTTTGCACGCATTACAATACGTCCACGACCAGTTTTAAAAGCTTCACGAACACCTTCGTATCCATAAATGATTCCTCCTGTAGGGAAATCTGGTGCCTTAATATGATGCATTAACTCATCAATCTCGATATCGTTATTTTCTAGATAAGCTAAAGTACCATTAATAACTTCTGTTAAGTTGTGTGGGGGCATATTTGTTGCCATACCAACTGCAATTCCTGTTGCTCCGTTTATTAATAAAGTAGGAACTTTAGTAGGCATTACTTTTGGTTCATACAATGTATCATCAAAATTTAACTGAAAATCTACAGTTTCTTTTTCGATATCGGCCATAATTTCTTCCGAAATTTTACGCATTCTAGCTTCGGTGTAACGCATGGCTGCTGGACTATCCCCATCTACAGAACCAAAGTTACCTTGACCATCTACTAATAAATAACGCAAAGACCATTCTTGTGCCATACGTACCATAGCATCATATACTGATGTATCTCCGTGTGGGTGATATTTACCCAATACTTCTCCGACAATTCTCGCAGATTTCTTGTGGGCAGATTTCGAAGTTATTCCTAAATCATACATACCATATAAAACCCTTCTGTGAACTGGTTTTAAACCATCTCTTACATCAGGTAAGGCACGCGATACAATAACCGACATCGAATAATCGATGTAAGCTGTTTTCATTTCGTCTTCAATGTTAATTGGTATTAACTTTTCTCCTGTCGACATACTTTATTTATGTTTAATTATGTAATTTTAAAAATCCTGCTAATATAAGCTTTCTCGATTATTTTTTATGTACTAATAAATAGAATTTTCTTCTTTTTATTAACAATATTAAAGGTTATTTTGGTTAATAAATATTACCCCTTTTAACACTTGTTTCTGAATATTTTTTGTCAATTAGCTGTCAGTACATTTGGTACGGAATGATTTTTGCATTTCTATTGATAAATCACTAAATTTACATTAACAAGATATAATTATGGATGATAATTTTTCACCAAGAGTCAAAGATGTAATTACTTATAGTAAGGAAGAAGCCTTGCGTTTAGGTCACGATTTTATTGGTACCGAACATTTAATGTTAGGTATTTTACGAGACGGTAATGGTACAGCAATCTCTATATTAAATAATCTTTCTATCGATTTAGATCATTTACGTAGAAAAGTCGAAATACTAAGTCCTGCCAACCCAAACGTAATTGTGAGTAACGATAAGAAAAACCTACATCTTACAAGACAAGCAGAAAGAGCATTGAAAACTACTTTTCTAGAAGCTAAAGTTTTTCAGGCTACTTCAATAAGTACTGCACATCTACTGTTATGCATTTTGCGTAACGAGAATGACCCAACGACTAAATTGCTTAACAAATTACAAATTGACTACGATATAGCCAAAGAACAATATTTGAATATGACACCAACAAATAACGAAGAAGATTTTCAAGATAATTTTCCTAAAAACGAATCTTCATACGGAGATGATTCAGGACAAGATGACAGTCTAAAAGGAGATAATTTTAATAATCCTGCCAATAAATCTAATAAAAAATCGAAAACACCTGTGTTAGATAATTTTGGAAGAGATTTAACTGAGATGGCCGAAGAAGGTAAACTAGATCCAGTTGTGGGACGCGAAAAAGAAATAGAACGAGTTTCTCAAATTTTAAGCCGAAGAAAAAAGAACAATCCATTACTTATTGGAGAACCAGGTGTGGGAAAATCAGCCATTGCCGAAGGTTTGGCTTTACGTATCATACAAAAGAAAGTTTCTAGAATATTATTCGGAAAACGAGTTGTGACTCTAGATTTAGCTAGTCTTGTTGCTGGTACAAAATACCGAGGACAGTTTGAAGAACGTATGAAAGCCGTAATGAATGAACTCGAAAAAAATGACGATATTATTCTTTTTATAGACGAAATTCACACCATAGTTGGTGCTGGTGGAGCAACAGGTTCATTAGATGCCTCTAATATGTTTAAACCGGCTTTGGCAAGAGGTGAAATTCAATGTATTGGTGCTACAACACTCGACGAATACCGTCAATATATAGAAAAAGATGGCGCTTTAGAAAGACGTTTTCAGAAGGTAATTGTCGAACCAACATCTGTTGAAGAAACAATTACAATCTTACATAATATTAAAGATAAATATGAAGACCATCACAATGTAACTTACACTGATGAAGCAATTGAAGCTTGTGTTAAGCTAACTGATCGTTATATGTCTGAACGATTTTTACCAGACAAAGCCATTGATGCGTTAGACGAAGCTGGCTCTCGTGTACACATCACAAACATTGATGTTCCTAAAAAAATTCTTGAACTAGAACGACAATTAGAAGAAGTTCGTGAACTTAAAAATTCAGTTGTAAAACGACAAAAATACGAGGAAGCAGCCAAGCTTCGTGACGATGAGAAAAAGTTAGAAAAAGACTTAGCCATTGCCCAAGAAGAATGGGATGATGATGCTAAAAATAATAAAATTGTAGTATCTGAAGACAATGTTGCAGATGTCGTTTCGATGATGACTGGAATTCCTGTAAATCGAATTGCTCAAACCGAAAGTAATAAATTAGCTAGATTACCAGAACTTATTCAAAATAAAGTAATTGGACAAGATGAAGCAGTTCTTAAAATTGCTCGTTCTATACAACGAAATCGTGCTGGATTGAAAGATCCTAATAGACCAATTGGTTCATTTATTTTCCTTGGACAAACTGGTGTGGGAAAAACACAATTAGCCAAAGTTTTAGCCAAAGAATTATTCGATTCTGAAGATGCCTTAGTACGTATCGACATGAGTGAATATATGGAAAAATTTGCTATTTCTCGTTTAGTAGGAGCTCCTCCAGGATATGTCGGTTATGAAGAAGGAGGACAACTAACAGAAAAAGTACGACGTAAACCATATTGTGTAGTTTTATTAGATGAAATCGAAAAAGCGCATCCAGATGTTTTCAATATGATGTTGCAAGTACTCGATGATGGTTATATGACCGATAGTTTGGGACGAAAAATCGATTTTAAGAATACAATTATCATCATGACTTCTAACGTTGGAGCTAGACAACTCAAAGATTTTGGTCAAGGAGTAGGTTTTGGGACCGCTGCAAAAGTTTCTCAAGCTGATGATAACTCGAAAAGTATTATCGAAAATGCATTAAAGAAAACATTTGCACCAGAATTTTTAAACAGAATTGACGATGTAATTGTCTTTAATGCTTTAGAAAAAGAAGATATTAATTCGATTATAGAAATTGAATTAAACAAATTATATGCTCGAGTTAAAGAATTGGGGTATTCACTTTCTTTGTCAGACAAAGCAAAGGCTTACGTTGCAGAAAAAGGATTTGACAGACAATTTGGTGCTCGTCCGCTAAAAAGAGCTATTCAAAAATATGTAGAAGATGTTCTTGCTGAGGAAATTATAACCTCAAAAATTGCTTCTGGAGACGAGATTTTTATGGATTTTGTAGATGGAGAAACTGAGTTAAAAGTTACCATTCAGAAAAAAGCTGAAGAACCAACAAGTTAATTTTTTTTTTACAATATATTTAAACCATCTTTTCTTAGAATTAGATGGTTTTTTTATTTTAAAAACTACTCTTTTATTAATTCAAATATCTACTTTTGATTTATTAAAATTACCTATAATATGTTAGCACAAAAACTAATTCTAGGAAGTGAAGAATGGTGTTCATTTCCAGATTTAAATATTCCAGTTATCAAAGCTCGTGTAGATTCAGGAGCAAAAACATCGGCATTACACGCAGTAAATATTGCTCCGTTTATTCGTGATAACGAAAATTGGGTAAAGTTTGATATAAATCCTATTCAAAATAATACCAAAACCGTTAAACATTGCGAGGCAAAACTAATTGACAAGCGTGTTGTAAAAAGCTCTAGCGGTTATCGTGAGCAACGTTTTGTGATACAAACAGAGCTTAAAATTGGCGAAGAAACTTGGAAAATCGAAATGACATTGACCAATCGAGATTCGATGGGTTTTCGTATGCTTTTGGGTCGTGAAGCCATGAGCGGAAGGGTTTTAGTCGATCCAGAACAAAAATATTTATTGGGACAACCAACTTTAGAATCGATAAAAACATTTTATCAAAACTCTGAAGAAGTAAAAAAAGGATTAAAAATTGGACTTCTTGCCAGTAATCCTGAACTGTATAGCAACAAACGTATTATGGAAGCTGGTGCCATGCGCGGACATGAAATGCATTTTTTGAATATTAAAGAATGTTATATGAAACTCGATGCTACCAATCCCGAAATTCATTACCGCGGCGGAAAAGTATTAGATAATTTTGATGCTGTAATACCTAGGATTCGTCCAAGTATTACGTTTTATGGTTGTGCGCTCACTAGGCAATTCGAAGCTTTAAAAGTTTTTTGTTTAAACTCATCGGCAGCCATCACACAATCTCGCGACAAATTATATTCATTACAATTATTACTCAATCACGGTATAGATATTCCTACCACAGGTTTTGCAAATTCTCCTTTAGAAACTGATGATTTAATAAAAATGGTTGGCGGTTCACCACTTATCGTAAAATTATTAGAAGGAACACAAGGAAAAGGCGTCGTTTTGGCAGAAACAAAAAAAGCAGCAGAATCAGTTATCAATGCTTTTAAGAGTTTAAATGTTAATATTTTAGTACAAGAATTTATCAAAGAAGCCAACGGAAAAGATTTGCGATTATTTGTTGTAGATGGAAAAGTAGTAGCTACAATACAGCGTGAAGCTTTGGCAGGAGAATTTCGTGCCAATATTCATTTAGGCGGAACGGCATCGGTTATAAAACCAACAGCCGAAGAAAAGAAAATAGCTATTAAAGCTGCAAAAGCAATGGATCTTAAAGTGGCCGGTGTAGATATTATTAGATCATCAAAAGGTCCATTATTATTAGAAGTAAATTCATCACCTGGATTAGAAGGTATCGAAGGTGCAACGCACAAAGATATTGCTGGCGAAATGATTTTAGCTATCGAGAAAAATTTCAAAATGAAACACTAATTTTTTAAACTAATACCTTAAAATTTTAAAATGATTCTAACTAATTCATTTCTGCAAAAGTATCTCCTTGACGAATATCGCCAGTTGTGTAACCTTTCATAAACCAATATTTACGTTGTTCCGATGTACCGTGTGTAAATGATTCTGGAACAACTTGTCCTTGAGTTCTACTCTGAATAGCATCGTCACCTACCGCTTGTGCGGCGCTTAACGCTTCGTCAAGATCGTCCATGTCAAGATTTTTTTGGTTGTATTTTGCCCAAAGACCTGCATAAAAATCTGCTTGAAGTTCTAGTGCTACCGATAGTTTATTGGCTTCAGCTTCACTCCTACTTTGCTGTAATTGTCTCACTTTATTAGATGTTCCTAAAACTGTTTGAATATGATGTCCCACTTCGTGAGCAATTACATAAGCAATGGCAAAATCGCCACCTTTTGCACCAAAACGAGTTTGAAGTTCTTGAAAGAAAACCAAATCCATATATACTTTTTCGTCACCTGGACAATAAAATGGACCTGATGCTGCGGAAGCGCTACCACATGCAGTTTCGACTGCATCGGTAAATAATACCATTTTTGGCTGACGGTATTCCATATTATTTTCGCTAAATATTTGTGCCCAAATGTCTTCGGTATCGGCAAAAACGGTTTTTACAAATCCACCAACTTCTTGTTCTTCTTGAGTCAATTCTCTCGAATCAGATTGCGTAGTCGTTTGTTGCTGATTCATCTGTTCTAATATTGGTGTAAGCATTTGTGCATTTTCACCACCAAAAAGATTAAGTAACAAAATAATAATTCCTAATGCTCCTCCACCCACAACTGCTTTACCACCTGTTGACATTCCTCTTCTATCTTCAACGTTTTCACTTTGACGTCTTCCTATCCATTTCATAATTTAAATTTTAAAAATGTTTATACAAATATACTTTTTACTTTTTATTGTAACCACTTCAGTAATATATTTTCAAAAACTGCTTTTATAATTGGTTTCGAAATATAATCGTTCATTCCTGTTTCTAAACATTTTTCTTTTTCGCCTTTTATTGTACCAGCTGTTAATGCAATTATTGGTATTATTTTATCTGTTTTTCTTATTTTTTTAGCGGTTTCATATCCGTTTAAAATTGGCATTTGAATATCTAATAATATAATATCTGGTTCGACTTCTAGATATTTATCTATTCCTAGCTGACCATTTACGGCCTCATAAATTATTGCATTGGGCATCATTTTTTTTACTAATGTTCTAGCAAGCAACATATTAATTTTATTATCTTCTACAATTAATATTTTTTTATTCAAATTAAAAACATTATTTACATAGTACTGGCTTACATCTTCATATTCTACTTCAATGTTGTTTATGTTTAACTCATTGGTTTTGTAATAAGAAAGATTAAGATCGAAGAAAAAAGTACTTCCTTTTTGTAAATCGCTATTCAATTCTAGCTTACTATTCATTAATATTAAAATATTATTTGAAATGGTAAGTCCCAAACCTGTTCCTCCAAAATTACGTGTTGTCGAGTTATCTTCTTGCGAGAATGGTTCGAATATTTTTTTGTGATTGTCTTTCTTGATTCCAATACCACTATCTATTACGGAAAATTTGAGTACTACGTTAGATTCTGTTTTTGATTCTACTAAAATATGTAATTCGACTTTTCCTTTGTTTGTGAATTTTACTGCATTAGACAAAAGGTTAAGTAAGATTTGTTTTATTCGTAAAGCATCAATCAATACATACTCAGGAGTTTCTATATCTATAAATAAATTTAATAAAATACTTTTTTGTTTGGAATCAAAACGAATAATATCAATTATTTGATTTGCAAGTTCGTAAATATTAACGGTTTGAAAATCTAATTCTAATTTTCCTGTTTCAATTTTTGAAAAATCTAGAATATCATTTACTACTTCTAATAAAATATTTGCTGACTGATTTACCGTTCCTAAATACTCTAATTGATTTGTATCGAGTTTTGTGTCTTGTAATAAATTTGAAAAACCTACAATTGCATTTAGCGGAGTTCGTATCTCGTGACTCATATTTGCTAAAAATTCAGATTTTGCTTTATTTGAAGCTTCTGCAAATTCTCTAGCTTTAATTTCAGTTTCGATAACTTTTTTCTCTGTAATATCTATAAGAATTCCTTCTATAAATACTACTTTTTCTTCTTTTTTAATCGCATCACCAAATTCTTCTACCCAAATATATTCTCCA
This sequence comes from Flavobacterium sp., assembly GCF_043756175.1. Lineage (GTDB taxonomy): Bacteria > Bacteroidota > Bacteroidia > Flavobacteriales > Flavobacteriaceae > Flavobacterium. Next base: position 2,143 of record NZ_JAYURN010000098.1, on the reverse strand, counting down.
GTTTTTCTTTTCAGTCTATATGTTAAATGAAATGGTGTCTTTTTAAGTACGGCATCTTTATTTAATTCATGTACTTTTTCTTTGTCTTCAGGATGAACTAAATCTATTAGAAATATCTTATTTTCTAAAAAATCAGATTTATCATATCCAGTAAGATTTTCAATTTCATCATTAACATATAGTTTAGACCATTTTTCGTTATTTTCAGAAAGGTAAACTGTTCCTGGAATATTATTTGCTAATAATTTGAATCTTTCTTCGCTTTCTTGTAACAAAGTTTCGTTTTCAATTCTTTCGATTGCTGTGGCAATATTGTTTGCTAAAATTTGTAAAACGCCAACTTCATCTTCTGTCCAAGTTCGTTCTATTTTACAATCATCAAAACCAATAGATCCATAAAATTGGTTTTTTACTACAATTGGAAAGATCAATAAGGTCTGAATATCTTGTGATTTTAATCGTTTTTTTATTTCACAATCCTTGACTTCGTTTACTACAATATTAAAAATCTCATTTTTAGATAACTTATTTATAAAAATTTTATTTTCCGAATGAGGCATGTTTTTAAGTTCCGGATTATTTATTTGAGCTTCAATATTCTCATTAACCCATTCTTTTTCTATACTCATAGAGTTTATTAAAGGATAATTCTTAAAATAAGAAATCCGATCTACTTTTGTTGCCTTCCCTATAATTGAAAATGTTTCTGAAAAAATTTGATCAATATTATTATTTTTCAATAATTTCTCAGTCGATTTAGCAATTGATAATAAAATTTCTGATTTCAGAGCCAGTTTTTTTTCTGTTTCAATACGTTTTTTCGATTCTACAACTAACGATATTATATCAGCTATAGAACGTGCAAAACTTACATCATCTGAATCCCATTTTCTAGTTTCTCCTGTATTTTGTAGACATAATATTCCTACTTTTTCGCCATTTGCAATAACCGATACATCAACCATTGATTTTATATTGTGTTCCTCATAAATATTAACAAATTCTTGAATATACTTATTATTGAAAACACTTTCAGAAACAATAATATTTTCTTTTTCAATTCCTTCAAAAAACTTAGGACAATCTAATTTTAATATTTCTGAAGGAATTGAAAATGTGTTTTTATTCAAATCATATAAACTCTCACATATAATTTTATCATTCAAATAATTCCAATAACTTATTCGATTAATTCCTGAACCTATTGATGTTGATTTTAGTATTTTATTAATTATTTTATTAAATGAATCGTCATGTGTGTATCTAATTGCTATTAAATTATTAATGATCTTATTGTAAATTTCTTTTTTTTCTTGCCTGTATTTTTGTTCAATTTCTAGTACTTTTATAAATGATATATCTCTTGCAATAGCAAGATGTCCAATAATTTTTCCTTTAGCATTTCTAGATAGCGTAACCTTTTGTGATACCCATAGTTCTTTTCCGTCTTTTCTTATTATTGGAAATTCTAAATAAGGAATTTCGTCATTAGCTAGTGAACAATCGATATAAAATTTTGTGACTTTGTCTATATAATCTTTATGTATAAATAAAGAAAAATGTTTCCCTATTCCTTCTTCTACTTTATAACCTAATAATTTTTCGGCAAATTTATTTATAAAAGTGAATTTGCCATATTTGTCGGTTTCGTAAATAATATCTGAAGCTGATTCTATAAGATTTTTATATTGATTTTCGATTTCAATTTGTTCTGTTACGTCTTGACCAATTCCTAAATATAAATCTTCTGAATATTTTGAATCTTTCCATTGAATAAATCTATAATTACCGTTTTTACATTTTAATTTTCTAGTATATAATTTTGGATTTATTTCATAATAAACTGTTGTAAACTCTTTATCACCTGTTAGTTTCCAAAAATTAAATCCTTTAACTTCATTAGAAGTGTAACCTAAAATAGAACTTATGTTTTCACTACAGTAGATGACTTCTCCTTTTTTATTAACTGCTAAAACAAGTGAAGTGCCATTATTTACAATATTATCCGCAAAAAGGAATTTGTCTTTCGAATTAAGATTAGTAATATGTCTTATATGATTTAATACAGTTATTAAAACTGAAAAAGATAAAAACACAACTGCCTCTTTTTTTTCGATAAATTCTAAAAAACACAATAAACTAA